>JAPKZT010000298.1 GCA_026393655.1 Actinomycetota bacterium
AAAACTTTTCTTCGCCAAGTACTTCCTTAATAAACGGCGAGAATGCCGACCAATTGAAAATCGCTCGAAGGATGCTCTCGGAGCCGAAATTGTCAGCCGGCACAAATGCATTAGACCGATCGTAGAAACGGCGCAATGGATGACTAGTTGGCAGGTCTTCACGATCGCTCAAGAAGTATGGATTCGTGCGAGTGAAATTTCGATGACCATGCCTCTCAACTCGGTCGCATTCAGCCACTAATTCACTAACTCGCTCTTGTTTAACAAAACCTTTGAGAACCACACAACCATCATCTTTGATCGCCAAATTTGACTCTTCAATTAGTGCATTCCGCGCCGACCCAACTTCATCGATCGGATATCGAGTCAAGTCGATGTAGTCACTGGCAGAAATTGTCACCACGAAACACCCCTAAAGTTACTCAGCCGAATATTGCCAATAAACGATCTTACGGAGAAGTCGTGAGTTGAGCGAATTAAGTCGTAAAGTCAAAGGCGCAATGGATCTCAAAATAGCGTCAGCAACGGCCACTACCGATGAGAAAAGAGCGGTTGATTCGTTGCTCGGTCT
Organism: Actinomycetota bacterium; assembly: GCA_026393655.1. Taxonomy (GTDB): domain Bacteria; phylum Actinomycetota; class Acidimicrobiia; order Acidimicrobiales; family Ilumatobacteraceae; genus BACL27. The sequence goes on from JAPKZT010000298.1 coordinate 572, forward strand.
TGCCCCGGAGACATCACAAGGTGGTGAGCGAAATGTTGCCGGACACCGTGTTGCTCGTGGTGGCGAATCTCTACGCAGTCTGCGACATATGTTGCTGCCAACACTTCATGCCGTCAACGACCAAATTGGCTGGCTAAGCCGCGGATCGATTAACTACATTTCGCAACGACTTGATATTGCTCCTGCAGATATTTACGGCGTAGCAACTTTTTATGCGCTATTTACGACAAACGAACGCCCTGCTCGACAAGTGCATGTTTGCGTTGACCTTGCTTGTCGCGCAATGTCGGGTTGTAAAGAAGATTCAATCCCAACTGGCGCAGTGGCTTCGCCATGTCTTGGCGTGTGCGAGCGTGCACCTGCGGTACTTGTTATCGAAACCGGATTAACACCGCGTTACGAAGTTCTCGCGCCGGCATCTGTAAAAGACATCACTGATCTTGTCGCAGGAAAGTCAGCCGGCCCCGAACAAGAAATCGCAACCGCCGTACCGCAAGCGCCTGACGAGTCATTAGTTTTGCTGTCGCGCATTGGCCGAGTTGATCCGTTGAGCATTGACGATTACATCGCATCTGATGGTTACGTTGCGTTGCGGCGAGCAATCGAAATCGGTGCAGAGCAAGTGATTGCCGAAGTAACGGCGTCTGGGCTTGTCGGTCGGGGTGGCGCAGCGTTTCCGACTGGCCGTAAATGGTCTGCTGTTGCAGGCCAGGCAGTTAAAACTCGTTATTTAATTTGTAATGCCGATGAGTCTGAGCCAGGCACTTTCAAAGATCGCGTACTAATGGAAGGTGATCCATTTGCATTGGTCGAAGCAATGACGATTGCTGCATTCGCAACTGGCTGCCAACATGGATGGATCTACTTGCGTGGCGAATATCCGCGGGCTCTGAAGCATCTCACAAACGCGGTTGAGTCTGCGCGATCACGATCGATGCTTGGTGAGAATATTTTAGGATCGGGTTTTAGCTTCGATATCACAATTTTTAGAGGTGCCGGCGCTTACATCTGCGGCGAAGAAACTGCGATTTTTAATTCAATTGAGGGCTACCGCGGCGAACCTCGCAACAAACCGCCGTTTCCAGTTGAGGTTGGCCTGTTCGGCAAGCCGACAGTTGTCAATAATGTTGAAACGCTTATAAATGTTTTGCCGATTATTCAAAACACTGGCGAGAAATATGCAACTTGGGGAACGGCTGGCTCTAAGGGCAAAAAATTGTTTTGCATTTCCGGCGCCGTAAAAAAGCCCGGTGTTTACGAAGTTACTTTTGGTGCAACTTTGCGAGCACTTATTGATCTCGCCGGCGGTTTGAAATCTGGTTCAGATTTGCAGGCTGTGTTGTTGGGTGGTGCTGCTGGAGGATTTGTCGGTCCACAAGATCTAGATCTTGAGCTAACTCTTGAAGCTGCTCGCGCAGCAGGTACGACACTTGGATCTGGTGTCGTGATGGTGCTTGATCAAAATGTCGACATGATTGACCAGCTGCAACGAATTGCGGCATTCTTTCGAGATGAATCTTGCGGTCAATGCGTGCCGTGTCGTGTTGGCACGGTTCGACAACAAGAAGCCCTCGCTCGCCTGGTTAAGTCTTCGGGCACTAGCAATGCAGCAGTTGATCTGCAACTGTTGCGTGACCTTGGCCAGGTAATGCGTGACGCAAGCATTTGTGGACTTGGCCAAACTGCGCACAATGCCATCGACTCAGCACTGACACGACTTAAAGTATTCTCAGCATGAGCACACAAGTAACGACTGGGCTACAAGTTCGCCGAAGTGTCGAATTAACAATTGACGGTCAAAAAGTTACGGCTCTAGAAGGTTCAACTTTGCTTGACGCATGTCGCGCTTCTGGCAAAGAGATACCGACCTTGTGTTTTGGCGACACAATCACGCCGAAAAATGCATGCCGTGTTTGCATGGTTGAACTTGAAGGTTCGCGAACGCTCGTGCCAAGTTGCTCTCGCAAAGTAGAACCAGGAATGGTTGTTAATACAAACAACGAACGAACTAGCCATAGTCGAAAACTCGTGCTTGAGTTGCTTGGCTCGTCGGTCGATCTCTCGCTAACGAAAAATGTTGCCCGTTGGAACGAAGGATACGGTGCGCAACCGACCCGATTTGGTGCACCGTCATATCATCACAGTGACCGCGATGATGCCGTCACCGGTCATCACCATCAACCAGATGGTTCAACTGCTGAAACCGTTCACCAACCCGTGAAAGTTGACAACACACTTTATGTTCGCGATTACTCAAAATGTATTTTGTGTTACCAGTGCGTTGATGCCTGTGGTGAGCAGTGGCAAAATACTTTTGCGATCACAACTGCAGGGCGAGGCTTTGACGCCAGAATATCGACCGAGTTTGCTGTTGACCTAACTGATTCGGCCTGTGTTTATTGCGGCAACTGTATTCAAGTTTGTCCAACAGGTGCGCTGATGTTTACAAGCGAATACGACATGCGCCAAGACGGTACATGGAACGAAACTGAACAAACTCAGACGGATACTATTTGTCCGTATTGCGGTGTCGGATGTGCTCTCACCTTGCACGTGCAAGACAACACGATTGTTAAAGTCACATCACCAAGCGATCACTCTGTAACGCACGGCAACCTTTGCATCAAGGGTCGCTTCGGGTTTCAGCATGTTCAGAACCACGCTTCTGATTAACTAGAGCAATGGACAAGCGACTGCCGATCGTTGACATCTCGGCACTGGTTATCAATAATCAAGAAACTTTAGAATTCACCAAATCTGCTGAGTCGCTCTACAAAGCGTTGAGTGAAGTTGGCTTTGCGATCATTATCAGCCATCAAGTTACAGCCAAGACAGTCTCAGAGATGCGCAAAGCAGTAGCCACCGTTTTTGAGACTCCGCGAGAAATTCTGCTTAAAGACACCGTCGTGAAGGGCAACTATCGAGGCTTCGTGCCGTTGGGTTTTTTTACGCCAAACTCCGGCAAAGGAAATGCAGATCAATACGAGGCATGGAAACTGCACAACGAGACAGACCCGAGTGAGCAGATTTGTAAAGACTGCAATCTGTATGGTCCGAACAAGTGGCCTGAAATTACCCAAGACATAAAGACCCCAGTTATGAACTACTGGCGTGAACTGACTCGTGTTAGTGAATATTTGATAATCGCACTTTGCAAAACGATGCAACTTGATGAAAATTTTATTCTTGATTGCATGAAAAATCCACTGACGAATATGACTTTGTTAAATTACCCGCCCACTCCACCGCTCAGTGATACGTGGGGACAACACCCACATAAAGATTTTAATTTGCTGACCTTGCTGGCGCACGACCCAATTGGCGGATTAGAAGTTCGCACGCTCGACGATGAATGGATTACCGCAGAGTGCCCGCCCGATGGGATGGTCTTAAATGTTGGTGACATGCTTGAACTTTGGAGTGGTGGGCGCTTGATTTCTACACCGCACCGAGTCATCAACCGAGAAGGCAAACATCGACAGTCGTTTCCATTTTTTTCAAAACCCCGATGGGATGTAATTGTCAAACCGCTACTTGAGCCGTTACCTGGCTTCGATCGAGAACCACTGCATGTCGGTACAAGTGCCACCAATATCTGGCACTCAAATTGGCCAGATGAAATTTCTCCAGACACTACTCAACACACGAATTACACTTAAGTATGACCAAATCAAAGCGTGCAAGAAGTTTCGAACCAGATAATCGAAACACAATCACCTTGCCAAGTGGTCAAATAACTCATCGTGATCACGCCGAACATTCGCAGCGCCTTGTAAGAAATTTTTACGAAGTTCGTCAAGGTGTTTGGTGCTTAGTCGGCAACGGTTTATCAAATCAGACATTCATCGATGCCCCAGACGGAATAATTGCGATCGATACAGGCGAGTCAAACGAAGAAATGCGTGCTGCGATCATTGAGTTGCGAACCAAAACATCGCGCCCGATTGTTGCCGTTCTTTATACGCATTTTCACTATGTTTCGGGTACACAAGCTGTACTTGATGATGACCCAACACGAGAAGTTCAAATTTGGGGACATGAGAAGATCGTCCATAACCGAGTGCGAGCAACTGCCGAAATTGCACCTGCATACGGTCGCGGATTAGTTGAGCAATTTGCGATCACCCTTCCCCAAGATGGCCCAGATGGCATTGTCAATGTTGGGTTGGGCAATTTCTACCGCAACCCCGCATTCACGACTCAGACAAATGGCTTCATTGCCCCGCAGAAAACTTTTAACTCGCAATCCACGATAAAAGTTGCAGGGCTGAGCATCGACGTGACACCAGCACCTTCTGACGCAGATGATTCAGTAACTTATTGGTTCAGTGCACTTGGCTGTGCGGTCAACAACTTAGTTTGGCCTGTGTTGTTTAATATTTTCGCGATTCGTGGCGAAGAATATCGTGACCCACGCATAATGCTCACTGGTGTTGACCACTTGCTATCACTAAATGCGGATTATTTGATTGGTGCGCATGGCATGCCGATTAGTGGTGCAGATGAAATTTTCAACCGCGTCACAAAATATCGAGATTCATTACAATTTTTATGGGATCAAACAGTTCGCTTGACGAACCGTGGCTATTCGAGCACCGAACTCGCTCACGAGATTCGATTACCAGATTTCTATGATGACGATAATTTGACCTCAGAGTTTTATGGCGTTTCTGAGCATCACGTTCGTCAAATTCGTAGCGGACTATTCGGATGGTTTGATGGTGACCCAGCGAACTTGTTTCCGTTGCCTCGCGAAGAACACGCCAACAGAATGATTGCGGGCTTCGGTGGCCGCGAGACTGTGCGCAACATCGCTCGAGAAGCGATACAAAAAGATGACTTGCGATGGGCTTGCGAACTTGGGTCGTGGCTTAGCTTTAGCACTGATAGCAAAACTTCAGACCGTGCACTTCTCGCAAGCGTGCTTCGACTGATCGCTCAACGAACAACTGCAGCCAATATTCGAAATTGGTGCCTAACCCGAGCACGTGATCTTGACACAACGCTTGATTTGTCGCGATTCAATACTCACCGACTTACTCGTAGACAAATTGTTTCCGCGTCGGCTGAAAGATCAGTGCATATTTTGCGAGTCATGCTCGACCCTGAACGTGCTGTTGGCATTGACGCGAATATTTGTTTCAACTTCACGAGTCATGATAAAACCGGTTTGCATATTCGAAACTGTATTGCTAAACAGACTGACGGGCGCGATGCAAATATCCAAGTGACTTCGACAATTGAAATATGGGCAGATATTTTGACCGGTGTAACGAGTCTGTCTGACGCGATTACTTTGGGCACCTTGAAAATTGTCGGCAATCTCGCGACAGCAAAAGCTGCGCTCGCAGTGTTTGACATAGACGGTCTTCGCTCGTGAGTCAACAGAATCTCCCCCGCGCAACACCCAAGTTTTCAGGCGAGATCAAGAAGGTCATAACAGATTCAAAACCCGAAAAACTTTTGGCACCAAAGGCTCCAAAAGACGCGCCGAATATTTTATTGATCATGCTCGACGATGTTGGGTTTGGATCATTCGGCAATTTCGGTGGGCCGGTTACGACACCGGGTCTCGACAAAATTGCTAAACAGGGTTTGCGTTACAACCAGTTTCATACAACCGCACTTTGCTCTCCGACGCGCGCCGCTCTATTGACTGGCCGTAATCATCACTCAGTACACATGGGCGGCATCACAGAAATTGCCAACTCGTTTCCTGCTTACGACAGCGCAATCCCACCCGAGTCAGCGACTGTTGCCCAAGTTCTCCGCATGTCTGGCTACAGTACCGCGTGCTTTGGCAAATGGCACTTGACACCTTCATGGGAGCAAAGCCCGGCTGGTCCGTTTGATCGATGGCCAACTGGTTTAGGTTTTGATCGCTTCTACGGAATCATGGGCGCCGAATCATCGCAATACGAGCCACCTGTTTACGATCAAACAACACCAATTTCACCACATGTCGGCAACCCCGATTATCACCTCACGCAAGATCTCGCCGATCAAACAATCACTTGGATGCAACGCCAGAAAGCCTCGTCGCCAAACAAACCTTTCTTCTGCTATTTTTCGACACCAGCGGTGCATGCACCTCACCACGTGCCACGCGAGTGGATTGCTAAGTTCAAAGGCAAATTTGACAGCGGATGGGACGCACTTCGCGAAGAAATCTACGAACGTCAGTTGAAACTTGGTGTCATTCCGCCAGAAACTGCGTTGACAAAGCGCCCCGAGCAAATACCTGCGTGGAGTGACTACCCCGAGCGTTATCGACCAATCGCGCGCCGACTAATGGAAGTCTTTGCAGGTTTTCTTGCACACACTGACGCTCAAATCAAGCGCGTGATTGACGCACTCGACGATCTTGAAATCGCCGACAACACGCTTGTTATCTATATCACCGGTGATAACGGCGCATCAGCCGAAGGCACGATTCACGGTGCATGGAGCGCTCCATCGTTTCAGAACGGCGTTCCCGAAGATCCAGAATGGTTGCTCGAACATATCGATGACTTCGGTACGGCAAAGTGCGAAAATCATTTCAATGTTGGTTGGGCTTGGGCGCTTGACTCTCCATTTCAGTGGATGAAACAAGTTGCGTCACACTTCGGCGGCACTCGCAATGCAATTGCGATTTCATGGCCAAAGAAGATCAAAGATTCTGGATCATTGCGAACACAGTTTCATCACGTAATCGATATCGCGCCAACTATTTATGAGATCGCAGGCATCACACCACCAACTCATGTCAACGGCATCGAGCAGATGCCAATTCATGGCACATCAATGCAGTATTCATTTGACAGTGCAACCAAGCCAAGCACACATACGTGCCAATATTTTGAAATTCTCGGCAATCGCGCTTTGTATCACGACGGTTGGATTGCTTCGTGCTTTCATGGGCGCTTGCCATGGATTCGTCTGCAGGGTTTCGAATTCGACGGCCCGCAAGAACGCTGGGAGTTGTACAACGTTGCACAAGATTTCTCACAAGCCGTTGACCTCGCAGAATCACACCCAGACAAACTCGCCGAACTTCAAGAACTATTTGATCAGCACGCAAAGCAATACGGCATCTATCCGTTGCGCGACCCAGGCTCGCCGCGTCATGGAGATTTCGCTGTGCCGCACTCTCTAGATGGAATTTCAAAAATGCGATACACAAGAGCCCACATTCGAATGCCCGAAAGTTCGGTGATCAATATCAAGAACTGCTCATTTCGCATTACGGCCGATATCTCAATCAACAACGACAACGCTCAGGGTGTGATCGTCTGCCAAGGTGGCAACATGGCGGGCTGGTCGCTTTACTTAGACAAAGAATCAAAGCCAGTGTTTCACTACAACTGGTTTGGCCACGAACATACTTCAATAGCGAGTAGCGAAGCACTATCAAAAGGTTCACACAAGATCGAAGTGAGTTTTGCTTACGACGGCGGATTTGGCGCCGGAGGAAATATTTCACTTGTCGTCAACGAAACAGAAGCTGGTTCTGGTCGAATTGAAAAAACCGTACCGCTCGTCTATTCAATGAGTGGCGAAACTTTTGATGTTGGTCTAGATACTGGTTCGGCGGTTGGTCCATATCCGCATGGTTTCAACTTCACTGATGAGATTGTTGGTGTCACTATTGAACAACTTGACGAACCGCCACCACAAATCCGTCAGAAAATGCGCGAAGGAGAATTTCGCGCCAGCCTAAGCACGCAATAAATTTTAGAGGCTGGAAGACCCAAGTCTTTTGCGAACCGCATCACGAACTTGAGCATCAAAACTTTGCACGTGAGTTTCAGAAAGTTTGTATGCAAGATCAGAGTCACCAGATTCAAGCGCATGCAAGATCTCAACATGTTCATCTAATGCATGCCCCATGTCAGCAACATCGGATAAATAGATATGCCAAAGCCGATCGCTCTGCGCATATAAAACGTCAAGTGTGTCTGTTAAAAAACGATTACCGGCTGCAGCCCAGACAATCTCGTGGCACTGGGCATCAAAATGTATTTGATCTTGAGCGGTAATTTTTGGTTTTGCGGCAGAGTCGAGAACTTCACGCATTTGTTGCCAGTGTTCTTGCCGACCTCGCTGACACGCCAAGCGTGCTGCATAAGGCTCTAAAATTGCGCGAGTCTCATAAAGCATTGAAAGTTCGGCGACATCTATATTTGAGACGATCATTCCTCTGCGCGGAATCACTACCAAAAATTGGTCTCGAGCCAGCCTCTGTAACGCCTCGCGAATCGGCGTTCGTCCGATACCAAGTTGCTGTTGTAAGACGTCTTCGCGAATCACCGCCCCAGGCGCCAATTCGAGCCGCACTATCTTCTGTCGGATGAGCCGATAGGCCTGCTCGCTGAGGGACTCTGTAGCCATTTGATTAGAGCCTACAGCGGTGATATCGTTCTGATATACCACCAAACTGGTGCGACAAATCACATAAATCACGAGGTCTAAAAATGAGCGAGTTTCCAACCAAAGCAAAGTGCGTCGTCATCGGTGCAGGAATCGTCGGCAACTGTTTAGTCGGTCATCTCGCAAAACTCGGATGGACAGACATGGTGCAAATCGACAAAGGTCCACTACCTAACCCTGGCGGCTCAACTGGTCACGCTTCAAATTTTATTTTTCCGACTGACCACAACAAAGAAATGGCATTGTTAACTCTCGCATCACAAAAGCAATACATCGAGATGGGGATGAATAACACATGCGGTGGCATCGAAGTAGCTCGCAACCCTGAGCGCCTCGAAGAATTTAATCGACGAATGACTTCTGCAAAATCTTGGGGCATTGACGCGAAATTACTTTCACCAGCAGAAGTCAAAGAACTCGTACCGTTCATCAACGAAAAAATTGTGCTCGGTGGTTTCTACACCCCAAGCGTTTCATGTGTTGACTCGTTGCAAACGGGCACACTGATGCGTGAAGGTGCCGTGAAATCAGGCAACTTGAATGTTTTTGCAAATACTGAAGTTCTCGATCTCGAAGTAGAGAACGGCACGATTAAAGCAGTCATTACTAACAAGGGCCGCATCGAAGCCGAGTATGTCGTCGTTGCCTGCGGCGTGTGGAGTCCGCGAATTGCGAAAATGGCTGGTGCAAATATTCCGTTGACTCCGGCAGTTCACCAAATGGCAGACGTTGGTCCGATTGATATTTTGCAAAAATCAAACGCCGAAGTTGCTTACCCAATCGTGCGTGACATGGATACGTTTTGCTACGAGCGTCAAACTGCTGGCTCAATGGAAGTTGGCAGTTATGCCCACCGTGCAATCTTCATGCACCCAGATGACATTCCGTCGAACGAAGCGTCGGCGCTCTCGCCAACTGAGTTGCCGCTCACTCAAGATGATTTTGATCCACAGATGGAGCAAGCAATTGAACTCATGGAGATGCTCGGCGATGCCGAAATCAAATATGCAATTAATGGTTTGCTTTCTTTGACTCCAGACGCGATGCCAGTGCTTGGCGAAACTGTTGAAGTAAAGAATCTTTGGTCGGCTGCAGCCGTGTGGATCAAAGAAGGCCCTGGCATTGCACAACTTGTTGCCGAATGGATGACATACGGATATCCACATTTGTGCGACCCACACTCGTCTGATATTTCACGTTTTTACGCGCACGAAAAAACCGAGCATCATATTTATGCAAGATGCGATGAGCACTTAATGGGCAACACAGCGCAATATGCGTCGTAGCCCGTTCTATGCACGTGAAGAAGCTGCTGGTGCGACGTTCTTTGATGCGCGAGGATGGGAGCGTCCGCAGTGGTTTGCGTCAAACGAGAAACTAGTGAAGAAATTTGCATCTGCTTGCGAGCCGCGCGCGCACGAATGGGATGCACGTTGGTGGTCGCCAATCACAAATGCTGAGCATTTACAGATGCGCGAGTCGGTCGGCATGGTCGACCTCACTGCATTCAACGAGTTCGACTTCACAGGCCCGGGCACGATGAAGTTTTTGCAATACATGTGTGTCAACAATGTTGATGTCGAAGTCGGACGCTCGGTTTATACGCCGTTGCTGACACCTGGTGGTGGCTTTCGCGGCGACCTGACGATCATGCGTCTAGCGACGGATCATTTCAGAGTTATCACCGGAGCATTTGATGGCGGACGCGATAACTATTGGTTTAATCGTCACATGCCTCAAGACGGTTCGGTCAAATTCACCGATATGAGTTCGTCACTTTGCACGATCGGCGTTTGGGGACCGAATGCAGAAAAGACAATGGCTAAGGCGACGCAAAATATCAATGCCGAAGGCAAACTTGTTCCGTTTGATGTTTCGCAGAAGAACTTTCCTTATGGGTCGGTTCGTGAAGTACTAATTGATGGTGTACCTGCAACGATGTTCAGGATCTCTTACGTCGGCGAGAATGGCTGGGAGGTCTACACAAAAATGGAGCACGGCCTACGCATGTGGGATTCGATCGCCAAGGCTGGTGAAGAGTTCGAGATAATCCCTGTTGGCATGGGTGTTTACGCTTTGACTGGTCGAATCGAGAAGGGTTACCGCTTGATGGGCGCTGAACTTGAAAGCGAATACAACCCAGTTGAGGCTGGCCTCAATCGCGCAAAAGTTAAATCAGCAGACTTCATCGGCAAAGGCGAATATTTGAAAGCACGGGAAGAAAAACCTTGTGCTGTTATGTGCACGCTTGAAATGATCGACAACACCAGCAAGTCGGGCATCAAGCGCTTCCCAACAGGTGGCAACGAGCCAATCTTGACAAATACGGGCGAACGCATCGTCGACACCAAGGGTCGCGTCTCGCGCGTAACAACAGCAGGTGCAGCACCGTCACTTGGCAAATATTTGTTACTCGCCTACCTCACACCTGAACATGCAGTTGAAGGCAACGAACTCCGCGTGATGTACATGAACGAACTGTTTCCGGTACGCGTTGCACGTGTTGGTAGTCAGCCATTGTTTGACCCAACAGATGCACGGATGAAGAGTTAGTTAAAAACTAAATACAACGATGAACATTCTTGTCTGCGTTAAGCGAGTGCCGGCACCTGGCGCACGCATCAACATCACAAGCGATGGTCAGCAGGTTGACACTGCATTCTTGGGCTTCACTGTTAGCCCGCACGAAGAGTGCGCGGTTGAACAAGCAGTTCAACTTGTAGAAAAACACGGCGGAGAAGTCACCGTTTTAACACTTGGCCCCGCTGAAGCGCAGGAGCAGCTTCGAACTGCAGTTAGCACTGGTGCTGTCAAGGCAGTTCTCGTGCCAATAGATACAACAGATTGGGATCCGCAAAGAACTGCGCAAGCAATCGCCACAGTGATTACAGAACTAGAAACTGCAAATGGCAAATATGATTTGGTCTTATTCGGCAATGAGTCTGCAGATTCATGCGGATATCAAGTCGGCATTCGAACGGCTTTGAAACTTGGCAGACCAATCGTTAATGGTGCCAAAGGATTAGAAACCGAGAACGGCGTTGCAACTGTGCGACGCGAGAGCGATGCTGGGGTAGAAATTTATAAATTAAAAACACCAGCCTGCGTTGGCGTCAAAGAAGGTATCAACTTGCCGCGCTACCCGACCATGAAGGGTCGCCTTGCATCCAAAAAAGTTGAAATTACTCAAAGCACGGCGAGTGGCAAAATTGGCGGTCTGAAACTGATCACATTGCGTCGACCACCAGAGCGTGCGAGCAACACGAAAATTCTTGGCAATGGTCCAGAGGCGGCGTCTGCCGTAGTTGACTTGCTTGAAGAACTAGGCGTTTTCAAATGACCGTACTTGCAGTTGTCGAACATGATCGCGGCACGATCACCGGTGCTTCTCTGGGCGTTTTGACTGCTGCACGCAATCTTGCCAAACAGATGGGCGCAAAATTTGAAGCTTTGACAATTGGCGCCAACGCCGATGGTCTAAGTGAAGTTATTTCTAAATATGGTGCGACGACAATTCATCAGGCGCACAACCCTGCGCTAACCGACTTCGGGCCAGAAGCATGGGGTGAGTCAATTGCACAAGTGGTGCGCAAAACTTCGCCTCAGGTTGTTATCAGTTCGGGCACCGAGCGCGGACATGAAATAATTGCGCAAGCAGCAGCGCGACTTGACTTGCCTGCAGCGATGAACTGTTTCGAATTTGATGCAGACTTCACCGGCACACAACCGTTGAAAGTTGTTCGCGCTCGTTGGGGCGGGTCGCTGATGGAAGAATCTCAAATTGATGCGCCGATCAAATTCATAACGCTCGCAAATCACATCGTTGAAGGTGTCGAAGAACCGACTTCATCCACAATTGCCGTGTTTGAAGTTGAATTAGATGAATCAGTCAAACAAACATTCGTACAAGACCGAGTTGAACGCGTTGCTGGTGTAACTCTCGCGACATCTCCAGTAGTTGTCAGTGGCGGCCGAGGTGTCGGTTCGGCTGAAGCATTTGCTCCACTTGAAGAACTCGCTGGTCTTTTAAATGGAGTCGTGGGTTGCTCACGAGCGGTAACAAACAACGGCTGGCGTAATCACACCGATCAAGTTGGTCAAACAGGCACAAGAATTGCACCAGATATCTACATTGCTTGTGGCATTTCAGGTGCGATTCAGCACTGGGTTGGGGCGATGGCGTCAAAAAATATCTTGGCTATAAATATTGACGCACAAGCGAACATTGTCACTAAGGCTGGCTACGCGGTAATCGGCGACTTGCATGTTGTGGTGCCAGCAATCTCAGCCGAGATACGCAGGCGCAAAAATCTATAAATCGTTGACTAGCTGACTCGACTCGCGACAATTTGCCGACGGTCTTTCTGCTCAAAATGAGTTAATAAGGCTCTATTAAAACTAGAGTTTGAGCCGTGACTACAGAGAATCTTGAGCCAAATCGTCGGCGTGGCCGAGCCCGAACTGCAACCACAGAAGCCAAGTTGCCCGACCAGAAGCCTTTCAAACAGCCACGCATGCGTTATGCGCCGACAAAAGTGCTCAGCGATGATGAACTTGAATCAATTCATCTCGCCAGCCTGCGAATCCTTTCGGAATACGGAATGGATTTCTTAGACCCAGATGCGCGCGACCTATTAAAAAAAGCGGGCGCCAAAATCGAAGACCAGCGGGTGCGATTTGACCCCGAAATGGTACTTGAAACAATCAAAACTTGCCCTAGCGAATTTAAACTTCACGCACGAAACCCTAATCACACACTTAATATTGGTGGCGATTGGATGTCATTTGGCTCGGTTGCTAGCACACCAAACTTCATCGGTCTTGATGGCATTCGCCACCCTGGCACTCGCCAAGACTTTCAAGAATTGCTGAAACTTACACAAGTTTTTAACATCATCCATTTCATAAGTGGCTACCCAGTTGAGCCGATTGATCTGCACGCTTCAATTCGTCACATCGAAACTACTTACGACATGTTGACTCTCACAGACAAAGCAATCCACTGTTACAGCCTCGGGCGCCAACGCAATCAAGATGTTCTTGAGATGTCACGAATCGCCCGACAAGTCGACCACGAAACTCTCGAGCGTGAGCCATCCGTTTTCAGCATCATTAACTCTTCGTCTCCGCTGCGACTTGATACTCCGATGTTGCAAGGCATTATGGAGTTCTCATCACGCAATCAAATAATTATCATTACGCCGTTTACTTTGGCTGGCGCCATGGCACCAATCACTTTGGCTGGGGCACTCGCCCAACAAAACGCCGAAGCGTTGGCTGGCATGACTTTCACCCAAGTGGTTCGACCTGGCGCACCAGTTGCTTACGGTGGTTTCACCAGCAATGTCGACATGCAATCGGGCGCACCAGCGTTTGGCACTCCCGAATATATGCGCACAGCGATGGCTGGCGGCCAACTCGCGCGACGCTACAACGTTCCGTACCGTTCGAGCAATGTTTGCGCTGCTAACGCTCTTGATGCGCAGGCAGCGTACGAAAGTGTATTTTCGCTATGGGGTGCAATTCAAGGCGGTGTCAACTTTTTGATGCATGGCGCAGGGTGGATGGAAGGTGGCTTGCACTCGTCACTTGAAAAGTTTGTGCTTGATGCTGATCTACTTGGCATGGTGGCTGCCTATCTTGAGCCGATTGTTGTTGACGAAGCAACGCTCGCTCATGAAGCAATCGGCGAGGTCGGCCCAGGTGGACACTTCTTTGGCGTGCAACATACGCAAGATCGCTTTCGAGATGCGTTCTATAAGCCGATGATCTCTGACTGGCGAAATTATGAAAGTTGGCAAGAAGGTGGCAGCCCAACAGCAGTTACCAAAACAACCGAACTTGCCAAGACTTGGCTCGACGCCTACAAAACACCTGCACTGGACGATGCGGTTCACGAAGAACTCAAAGAATTCGTCAAGCGACGCATCAACGAAGGTGGAGTTGCGACCGATTTTTAATTGATACGAAAGGTAAGTAAATGAAATCATCAGCAAGAGTTGTCGTTATTGGCGGTGGCGTTGTCGGCGCCTCAGTGCTCTACCACCTCACCAAAGCAGGCTGGACAGATGTCGTGCTCGTTGAGCGCAAAGAGTTAACCGCTGGTTCAACGTGGCATGCCGCCGGTGGCATGCACACTCTTAACGGTGACCCAAACGTTGCTCGCTTGCAGCAATACACAGTGAACCTGTACAAGGAGATCGAAAAAGAGTCCGGACAGAACTGCGGCATTCACTTGCCAGGTGGCGTTCAGCTCGCAGACACACCAGAACGACTCGACTGGCTAAAAATGGCCCATGCTCGCGGCAAATATCTGGGCATGAAAATGGAAATAATCTCAGTCAAAGAAGCAAAGGTTTTGAACCCATTGCTTGAAGAAAAGTATTTCGTCGGCGCACTCTACGACGAAGATGAAGGCAGCGTCGATCCTTATGGCGTTACTCACGCATACGCGATCTGCGCAAAAAAACGTGGCGCTGAGGTCTATACAAATACTTGGGTCACAGGTCTCAACCACCGTGCTGATGGCACATGGGATGTCATCACCGATAAAGATCACACGATTCATGCTGAACACGTAGTCAACGCTGGTGGTCTGTGGGCTCGCGAAGTTGGCAGAATGTGCGGTCTTGAACTGCCTGTCTTGGCGATGGAGCACCACTATTTGATGACCGAACCGATGGAAGAAGTAATTGACTTCAATCGTGTCAATGGCAGAGAACTTCCCCACATGATCGACTTCGCAGGCGAAATTTATGCGCGCCAAGAAGGTCAAAGTATTTTGCTCGGCACCTACGAGCAAAACAATCGTCCGTGGTCACCAAAAGAAACCCCATGGGATTTCGTGTTTCAATTATTGCCACACGATCTCGAGCGCATTGCCCCAGAACTTGAGCGAGGCTTTGCTCACTTTCCTGCTGTTGGGCGCGCTGGTATCAAAAAATTCGTCAACGGTCCGTTCACATTCTCTCCTGACGGCAATCCGTTGGTCGGCCCGATCAAGGCAATGCCAGGCATGTGGTCGGCATGTGCAGTCATGGCCGGCCTGTCACAGGGTGGCGGCGTAGGTCTATCTCTCGCCAATTGGATGGTGCATGGCGACCCAGGCGCTGACATCTGGGGCATGGATGTCGCACGTTACGGCGACTTTGCAACGCTCGAGTTCACAAATGCAAAAGTTCGCGAGAACTATTCACGACGCTTTCGCATTACCTTCCCTAACGAAGAACTAACCGCTGCGCGACCACTGCACACGACGCCGATCTATGATCGATTGCTTTCGCATAATGCAGTGATGGGTGCTGGCTTCGGTCTTGAACACCCATTGTGGTTTCAAGACAAGGGCAAAGACCCAATTGAAGACGTTACTTTTTATCGTTCAAATGCGTTTACGAATGTTGGCGAAGAGTCACGGGCCGTACGCGAACGTGTTGGGTTTTCAGAGGCCTCAAACTTTGCGAAATACAAAGTTAGTGGCGCGGGTTCATCAGCATGGTTGCAAGGTCTATTTACAAACGCGCTACCTAAAATTGGTCGCACGGCATTAACCGCAATGCTCAACCCCGAAGGCAAGATCGTTGGTGAGTTTTCGGTATCTCGTATTGGTGACGAAGAATTCTTTTTATTCGGATCACAAGCAGCCGAAATTCATCACCCGCGCTGGTTCTTGGCACATCTGCCTGCAAATACGCAGATTCGTCTTGAGACACTCGCCTTGTCAATGGTTGGACTCACAGTGGCTGGTCCGCGCTCGCGTGACGTTTTACAGAAACTCACTGGCACATCACTAGCAACGAAAGATTTCTCATTTATGAGTTTTCGCCGAGTCAACATCGGCAATGCGCCAGTGTGGCTCTCACGAATGACTTATACGGGTGATCTCGGCTACGAAATTTGGATCGCGCCCGAGTATCAGCGCTATTTATTCGACTTAATTTGGGATGCTGGCAAAGAGTTCGACATGCGACTATTCGGGTTCAGAGCACTTATCACCATGCGCTTAGAAAAGAATTTCGGCACTTGGTTCAGAGAATATCGACCGATCTATACGCCACTCGAAGCAGGCATGGATCGCGCAATGAAGTTCGACCATGAATTCATCGGTCGCGCTGCAGTTGAAGCCGAAATGAAAACTGGCCCAGCGCGCAAACTTGTGATGTTCAAAGTTGATGTAGATAAATCTCGCCCAGCCGACGTGATCGGTGATGAACCGGTGTTTCATGACGGCAAAGTTGTGGGTTGGATCACCAGTGGCGGCTACGCGCACTACAGCGGCGTCTCGCTCGCAATGGGTTACATCCCTGCAGAACTTGCGAAAGCTGGTACAACTGGTTTCGAAATTGAGATAATTGGCAACATGCGCCCAGCGACATTACAACTAGAACCAGTGCTCGACCCTTCGGGTTCACGCATGCGCGCGTAACTGCAACACAAAATCAACTTCTCGCGACGCCTCGCGCTGCGCGTCTAGCTTTGTAGTTGTTTTAGATTTGCCACTGGAATGTGGCAGCGCATGAAGTGACCAGGCTCAACCTCAGTCAAGTTCGGCTCTTCAGTTTCACAAAGCGTTTCATAACCGGAGCCGGCCTTGCGCGGGCATCGTGGGTTCAACACACAACCACTTGGCGGATTACTCGGACTCGGCACCACACCAGTCAATGGAATGCGCTTACGAATTGAGCCGTCAATATTTGGCACCGAGGATAGAAGCGCTTCTGTATATGGATGAAACGGTCCGTTAAACACGCGTTGCGAAGTACCAAACTCAACCACACGACCCAAATACAACACAGCAATTCGGTCAGAGATATAACGCACGACGCCAAGGTCATGCGAGATGAAAACAAAACTCGTATTATCTTTTTTCTGCAAATCAACTAATAAATTTAGAATCGCTGCTTGAACCGAAACATCAAGTGCCGAAGTTGGTTCATCACAAACAACTATTTGTGGCGCACCTGCAAACGCTCGAGCAATCGCCACACGCTGCTTCAATCCACCAGATAGTTGCACTGGTCTCGCACTGTGTAATGATGCTTCAACACGCATGCCAGACAACAACTCATGCGCTCGGTCAATTGCGTCGCTTACATTGAAACCACGCAATCGCTCTACCGCACGACCGACAATTCGCGTCACACTATGGCGACGATTTAAAGCTTGATCTGGGTTTTGAAATACGATCTGCATTGACCCAACATCGTGAACATCTCGGCGATTAAGAGTTTTAGCAAGACCTTTGCCGTCAAGTGTAACTACACCGCCCTCTTCTGGCGATACAAGGCCTAAAACAAGTTTGGCAATTGTTGTTTTTCCTGAACCCGACTCGCCAACCAAACCAAGCGTCTCACCGAAACCCAAATTAAACGACACATCGTTGATCACTTGAACCTTATGACCGTCTTGTGTAAATATTTTCGATAAATGATTGATGCTTAGCAATGTGTCGCCATTATTTGTTGCATGGATCTCGGACTGCGACACAAACTCAGTCTGCTCAATCGACCGGGGCATTGAACTTGCCTTGTCACTATGAAAGCATCTGGCCACATGCGCACCTGAGATTGTCACCATTTGTGGTAGGTGGGTACGACAGCTGTCGTCAGCAAGCGCACAACGATCTGCGAAAACACATCCGTCAAAGTGTGTACCAAGGGCTGGTGGTGTACCAGGGATCGTGTCAAGACGATCAGTGCTCTTATGCAAGCCACCTCGCGGTATACAACGCAGTAGGCCAACTGTGTACGGGTGACTTGGGTTGTTAAATAGATCGGCTGTTGCACCTTGTTCAACAAGTGCCCCCGCATATAGAACGCCGACACGATCACACATGTGGCGAATCACGCCCAAGTTATGACTAATGAACAAAACCGCAGTGCCCGTATCGCGACGCAATTCGCGTACCAAGTCAAGAACTTCTGCTTCGACGGTCGCATCAAGACCAGTAGTTGGTTCATCCATTACTAGTAGACGTGGATTAGATGCCAGAGCCATTGCAATAACGACACGCTGGGCCATGCCACCTGATAACTGGTGTGAGTAACGACGCATCACTTGCGCTGGGTCGGCGATTTGCACTTGAACTAATGCTGCCTGAGCCATCGCAAGCGAATCAGATTTAGAAACCCCACTTAACTGGAAAACTTCAGCAACTTGATCTCCAACTCGAATTGTTGGGTTCAGCGCTGTTGCTGGGTTCTGGTAAACCATTGAGATCGCCGATCGGCGCAGTCCAGAGACTTCATCATCGGCCATCTCGACAATATTTTTACCTTCAAAAAGAATCGCGCCACCAGTGATCTTGCCATTACGCGGCAAATATCGCATTGCCGCGAAAGCCGCCGTCGACTTTCCGCAGCCAGACTCGCCTACGAGACCATACGCCTCACCTGGGGCGATTGAAAGCGAGATATCGCGTAAAACCTCGCGGTCGATGCCGCGAACAGTGTAGGCAACTTGGAGATTGCGTAGTTCAAGCGTCGGAATATTAGTTGCACTCATAGTTCAAAAACCTCTAACAGGCTGTCAGAAATTAAGTTGACGCTCACTGCCAAAGACGCAATTGCTAGCGCTGGAAATGCTGTTGGCCACCAGATATTTGAATAAATATTTCCCCAATTCTCGGCAATCTGAGAACCCCAGTTTGGTGAGCCATATTCGACGCCGGCGCCTAAAAATGAAAGAGTTGCAATCGCGAAAATCGCATAGCCAAGGCGAACCGTGAACTCAACAATGATCGGCGGCAAAACATTTGGCAAAATCTCACGGAATAAAATGTGTGGAGTTCTCTCGGTTCTTAACCGCGCAGCAGCAACATACTCAAGTTCAGCCTCGCCCAATACTGCGGCACGCACCGTGCGACCGATATTCGGCGTGAATACAAAACCGATAACGATGACCGTCAATGTCGGTGATCGGCCTTCAAGTGCAGCAATCGCCAAAAGGGCAATGATTAAGACAGGTATTGCTGAGATTGCCTCAATTAAACGCATCGTGATCATGTCAAACTTACCCTTGAAATAACCAGCGGCCAGCCCAATTGCTGTACCAACAATTGTGCCGAGAGCAGTCGCACTAAATGCCATCACCACAATTAAACGCGTACCCAAAATTACTCGCGACAAGACATCTTGCCCATTAGCATCTGTGCCGAACCAATATTTGAGTGACGGCCCGACAGAAACGAACTCAAAATCTTGATCAGATGCACCGCGTGGAGCGATTAAATCACCAAAGATCGAAAGTAGCATCCAAAAGCCAAGTATTGAGCACCCAATAAGAAATGTCTTATTTCGTAAAACTAACTGCATACGCTCACGGCGAATTGTTCGACGCTCTTCGTTCGACATTGCTGTCAGTGCACTAATTTTTTTGTCGCTCATTCTGACACCTTCTGTCTAATTCTCGGGTTCAAAACTGCGAACAAAATATCTGCGATTAACTGAAAAATGACGATTACTAAACTTGAAACAATCACACCAGATTGCAAAACCGAATAGTCCCGAGCATCGACGGCACCCTTAAGGATCGTGCCAAAGCCCGGATAATTAAAGACAATTTCAACTGCAATAAGACCGCCAATTAAGTACGGAACTTGTGATGCAATAACCGCAATTGTCGGTAAAAGAGCATTTCGCAGCACATGCTTGGATACTGCTTTTCGGCGAGACATGCCTTTCAAAACGGCGGTGCGCATATAGTCAGATTCAAGCGCTTCGATCACACCTGCGCGAGTTATTCGTGCAATGTAACCAAATAGCACTAGCAATAGTGAAATCGACGGCAAAATCAGATACCAAATCTGATTTATAATGCCGCGATTACCTTCATCTGGAAATGCCGAAACTGGAAATATTCGAAATGTCACGCCAAATATAAGAACTAATACGATCGCCCAAACAAACTCAGGAATAACCGCTGCAGATAAGCCACCTACTGTGATTGCACGGTCAATTTTCTTGCCACGGTTCATTGCCGCCATCACGCCGCCAGCAATACTGATTGGCACGATCAAAAAAAATGAAACGCCAGCGAGTTTTGAAGAGTAGCCAATTGCCGGTAGCAAAATGTCAGAAACGGGTCCACGATATTGCATTGACTGTCCGAGATCTCCGTGTAATAAATCGCCTATCCAACCGAACAACTGCGCTAACAACGATCTATCTAATCCAAATACCCTCCTGAATTCAACTAAGTCTTCTTCGGTGGCACCTCGGCCAAGATATTGCCGAGCGACGTTTCCGGGCAGAATATGTGTGAGGAAAAATACTATTACAGCAACCAAAAAAACGGTGACTACAGATAAGCCAAGACGCTTTAAAATAAACTGTTTCATAAGCCACGTTAGTTTATATTCTCAAGATGACGAATAAACAATTGAAAAAATAAAAGGACCAGGGCGCTTTCGCCCTGGTCCTTTCGTTTTAATTAAATTATTGCGTATTAATTATTTTGCAGTACGAGCGTCAATCTGTCCCATGCCGTTAACAACCATTCCAGTCAAAGACTTTCGTCCAGCTGTAATGAGGTTCGATGTATAAGCAAGGATGTAAGGAGTTTCGTCAAGTGAAGCCACTTGAATCTTCTTACTTGCCTTCTTCTTGGCTGCTGGTGTCAACGCTTGCAAGTACTCATCAATTGCTGCATCCATTACGCGACTATCAAGCATTGCACCGCTCCAGTCACCAGTTGAACGCCATTCACGCATCAAGTACTGGTCTGGAACACCACGGCCTGCCCAGTCAACGATTCCCAAGTTCGATGCCAACCACGAATGGTTATCAAATTGGTTAACTTTGCCTGGCTTCGATGGATACGGATCGTATGTGTAGTACACAGCCGAACCGCCGTCTGAACCGTCAATTACTAAATTGACTTTAATGCCAATCTTTGCAAACGAAGTCTTGATCAACTTGGCGTACTTATTGATGTCATCACGAGCCCAAGTTGACAAATCAACTTTGAAGCCGTTCGGTACACCAGCTTCTGCCATCAAGGCTTTCGCTTTAGCAAGGTCTTGCTTTCGTTGTGGCACTGACTTATCTACAGTGTTGTAAGGATTCATGACGCTGTCGTTACCAACGATTCCGCCAATTCCCTTCATTACACCTTTGACATAACCTTCTCGGTCAATTGTCAACGCTGCTGCTTGACGAACTCGCTTGTCCTGGAAAGGACCGAAGTTCGTTCGCATATGTACGTGCGCGAAGCCGGCTCCTGCAGGCAGTGTGTTAATTGTGAACTTGGTCTTGTCAAGGCTAAGTGCATCTGATGCTTCCATCGCTGCAACGAAGTCAATCTTTCCGGTCTTAACCAATGGCAACGCCGTTGCTGCAGAAACGAATTGAATTAATTCAACTCTGTCGAAGCCAGGGCTGAATTTTGTATCCCAGTAGAACGGATTCTTTTCGTAAACCGTGCTCTCAGTGTTGACATGGCTGACCATCTTCCAAGGGCCGGCCGCAATCATCGTCTTTTCCCAACCTGCACCACCGAATGATTTGTTCTTGATTATGCACATTCCGTAGCAAGCTGAAGAAACGAAATACGGGAAGTTTCCATTTGGTTGAAGCAAATTGAATTGAACTGTGTTCGCATCAACTTTCACGACACCTTTTGCATCCAAAATGTTGTCGTAGTTGCCCTTACTTCGTGAGACTCCCTTTGTGATGGTCTTGTCGAAAATTGAAGTAAATGTGTAAACAACATCGTCAACTGTGAGTGCTGATCCGTCGTTGAATTTAACTCCCGAGCGAATCTTGAAAACCCACTGTTTTGCATCGGCTGATGATGTCCACGACTCTGCAATACGTGGCTCAAGTTTGCCGTCTGGCAACTGCCATGTAAGCCACTCGCCGACCATGCTGAGTACGAAAAGACTTCCACCAGAGGTTTCCCACGGTGCCGCAACGTGCTCTTGCTTGCCGGTTGCAACTTTTAATGTTCCTGCTGCGCCTGCACCAGAACCACCGATCATTTGAGCAAATGGAATTGCTACTCCGGTCGCTGCTGCTGCTTGAATAAAATGACGTCGCGACAAACCGTTTGTCGAAACTTCATTTGAAGTTTGCTCAATTGTTGACATTTAGTCCCCTTGTTAATTTGGATTATGAATTTGGCGTACTTGTTCAATTTCTCGACCCACCACGCCGACAAATTATTATATGCCGTTTGGCACATGGTAAGCAAGCCTTATACGGCGATTTTGACTACTTTTTTATGCACTTAAGCACTAAAGCACTAATTAGGCAGTTACCCGGTCAGCGGCAAGTTTGCCGGCTACTTTGCCGATTCTGTCAATGCGCTTCAATAACGACTCACGTGCAGCTTCAGCCTCGCTATTGAGACCAGTCAAATCAGCAATCTTCCAGTGGCGCAATACAACTGGCACCAAAATCTGCTCATGGTGAATCGCAAGGTCATAAATGCCGACTCGAGCGATTTCTCGTGACAGACGGTCAAAATCGGTAATACCGGTACCAGGCATTGCAAATGTGCGAACCGCACGTTCGATGCCGATAACCATGTTTGATGGGTCTACTGCAATCGCGGCCGTCGCAAGATCGCGGTAAAACAAATAGTGCAAGTTCTCATCGTTGCCAACACGCGACATTATCGCCTGACCAACTTCGTCGGCCATTGCTTTGCCCGTGTTGCGGTGTGCGATGCGCGTTGCGAGTTCTTGCATACTCAAATACGCAAGTGCTTCATAAAGATCTAACGGCGCCGGCACTTGCCCGGTGCGAACCTGTTGCATTCGTGCGCGCTCTAACGCAACTGGGTCTAATGCCCGAGTGACTGTCAAGTAATCACGAATCACAATTGAATGGCGACCCTCTTCGGCTGTCCAGTTGCGACCCCACTCACCGTAAGCTCCGTCGTTTCCGAATAACTGATCTATATCGCGAAAGTAGTACGGCAAATTATCTTCAGTCAGCAAATTCACATAGAGTGATGCGCGAATTGCATCTGACATTTCATTGCTAACTGCTCCGAAATCTGTATCGGTATCTTTCCATTGTTCGCCAGCTACGAAATCTTTACCGCGACTGTACGGAACCATCTCGTGTGGAAACCATTCTTTCGCAACACCGAGATGGCGATTCAATAATTCGCCAGCGACTGGTTCGATTTCTCGTAAGAGTCCGCGTTCATCCATGAGTAAACCTTAACTCGTCAGAACATCTACAAGTCGTTGTAAGGGTATGTGATAGTCGTCAAGTATCGTCAGGTTTGCCTGACGCATTCTCGCATTATCTAGCACAGAATTCGCTGGACGTTTGGCTGGCCTTGCAGGTTGAAGCAACTCTGTTGTCGTAGCAATCACTCGATTTGCATCAAGACCAGCACAAGTTAAGACATCGCGCGCAAAACCAAACCAACTCGTCGAACCTTGATTCGTTAAATGCCAAATACCTGCGCTGTCGCTAGTTGCCAACTCAACAATCGCTGGTGCCGAGTCGCTCGTAAACGTCGGTGAACCAATTTGATCATCAACAAATGTCAGCGTCGGGTTAGATGCCGCTAGTCGCAAAATAGTTTTGACCATGTTTGCGCCGTGTTCGCCGCAGACCCACGAAATTCGAACTATTTGGTCAGTCGTTAGATCTAATTGTTGTTCGCCTGCGAGTTTGCTCGCCCCGTACACAGATTGTGGGTTAGGCAAATCACTCTCTATATATGGTGTCGACTTCGTGCCGTCGAAAACATAATCAGTGGATATATATATGACACGCGCTCCAGACTCGCGGGCCGCCGAAACGATATTCGCCGTACCGTCGCGATTCACCGCCATTGCCTTCTGCGGGTCTGATTCACAGGCGTCAACTGCTGTCCAAGCTGCAGCATGAATAATCGCATCGACTTTTGCGTCACCAACTACGCGACCCACTTGTGATTTGTCAGTGATGTCTAGGTCGTTATGGCTGGCCGCAATAACTTCGTGACCAGAATTTCGAGCCGATAAAACTAAATCTGTGCCCAGTTGTCCAGACGCGCCGGTGATTAGCAGTTTCACTATTTCTTGGCTTTCAGGGGCTCCCACCACCAGCGATTATCGCGATACCAATTAACTGTGGCTTCAAGTGCTTCATCGAGCGAGCGAGTTCGCTTCCAACCTAGTTTTGTAATCTTTGAAATATCAACTGAGTAGCGGCGATCATGGCCAAGTCGGTCAGCAACATATTGCACACTTGATTCGTCTTTGCCTAACAGTGCTAGAAGTTTGTTGACTAAAACCCTGTTTGCAGTTTCATTGCCAGCCCCGATGTTGTAGATCTCACCGGCAGTGCCGTGTTCAAGCGCTAGATGAACACCCGAACAATGATCATCAACATAAATCCAGTCGCGTTCGTTAAGACCGTCGCCATATAGAGGTATCTGTTTGTTGTCAAGAAGGTTTGTCGTAAACAACGGAATCGCTTTTTCTGGATATTGAAATGGGCCAAAATTATTAGTGCAACGAGTTACAACAACAGGCGTACCGTGCGTCGAGAAATACGACAAAGCGATCAAATCAGAGCCTGCTTTTGAGGCCGAATACGGACTGCGCGGCTCGAGTGGATCATTCTCGCGAGATGAGCCTGTCTCTACAGATCCGTAAACCTCATCGGTGCCGATATGTAAAACGCGTGAAATGTTTAATCTGCGCGCTGCATCAATCACGACATTTGTGCCGAAACAATTCGTCAATATAAAGTCTTCGCTGCCAGCAATAGACCTGTCTACGTGACTCTCGGCGGCGAAGTGCACAACAGCGTCGTGACCAGACATCGCCGCTTCAACATCACCTGGTTGGCAAATGTTGCCTTTGATGAACTTGAATCTTGGGCTGTCATCAACATCTTTAAGCGTCGACAAATTACCCGCGTATGTCAACGAATCGTAGACAGTTACTTCGTGATCGGTGTTAGCAAAAACCCATCGAACATAGTTCGAGCCAATGAATCCTGCTCCGCCTGTTACAAAAATTTTCATAGATTAATTTATGTCCGCATTGGCCAAAAAGGTCGTACCTGCGAATCAATTGCATCTCTTGTTGGGTTGGCTGCATCGCGATCAGACAGAATTGGCGACGCGATACCCCAATCAGCTTTTACTGCTTTGTCGTTATATGCCAAACCAAGTTCATCCTTTGGGTTGTAATAACTGTCTACAAGATAAGTGATCGCCATGTTGGTGAGCGACGCAAAACCATGTGCGACACCAGGCGGAATAAAAATACCACGGTGGTCGTGTGTGCCATCAGCGCGTGCACCGATATCAATTACTTGAGTCGCACCATCTGTCGGTGAGCCAACTCGTAAATCGTGCAGCACCACTCGACAACTGCCGATTGGCACATACCAATAATCGGCTTGATGCAAGTGATAATGCAGGCCAACGACGCAACCCGCCTGACGATCGCCACGATTGCCTTGCAACATTTCGCGACCAAGTGGAAACCACTCACGACGATAAGTTTCGATGAAGGTTCCACGTGAGTCGCCAAAGGCCTGGGGCTCAACTATTTGCACGCCCTTGATAAGTGTTGATTCTGTGATTGTCGCCATTATTCGAGCTCTACTTTCGAGTCATCACCAAGCATCAGTCGCAATGCACGTGGTTGTTGAGTACTTCGAATTACTTCAACATCTTTACCAATGAGAGAATCTGTGAGCCGCGAGACGCCTACTATCGAACTCCCGTCAAGCACAACTGAGTGATCCATCTCAGATTTAACCACACGGCAATTTTTGCCAAGCGATGTATACGGACCAATATAAGAGTCTTCGATTACCGCGCCTGCACCAATTACTACTGGGCCACGAATTCTCGAGTTTGTCACTTTCGCGCCTGCTTCGATGGTTACGCGACCTTGTATCTCTGACACTGCATCGACTGTGCCTTCTAATTTAGTTTTCATCGCGTCAAGTACCAAACGATTGCACTCAAGAAGCGGGTCTTTTTTGCCAGTATCTATCCACCAACCTTGCAGAACTTTATGTCGCACCGAAAACTTGTTGTCAACTAGCCACTGAATCGCGTCAGTGATTTCTAGTTCGCCACGTGGAGAAGGCTTAATTGAGCGCACTGCTTTGTTAATCGTTTTGTCAAACAAGTAGACGCCGACGAGCGCAAGATCTGATGGTGGATCTTTTGGCTTTTCTACTAACCGAACAACATGACCGTTTTTGTCAACCTCAGCAACACCAAATTGACGAGGATCTTCGACATGACATAACAAAATTTGCGCGGCTGGCTTAACTTTATCGCTGCTTGCCCGAGCAGTTTCGAACTCAGTGACGAATTCTTCAAGACCTTGCTCAAGCATGTTGTCACCGAGATACATAATGAAGTCATCATCACCGAGAAACTTGTCGGCGATCAAGACACAGTGCGCCAAACCAAGTGGCTCGTCTTGCGGAATATATGTGACTTTCACACCGAACTGGCTGCCGTCGCCGACTGCAGTTTTGATTTCTTCGCGAGTTGAACCAACGATGATGCCGATCTCGCGAATGCCAGCGCGCGCCATAGCTTCAATCCCATAAAACAAAATTGGCTTGTTGGCGATTGGCACAAGTTGTTTGGCGCTTGTATGTGTTATCGGTCGCAAACGCGTGCCAGCGCCACCGGAAAGAATGAGCCCCTTCATACGCCCATAAGCCTATTCGGGCAGAGTGAACTAAAGTAAACGTTTATGACTAGTGCCTCAACCTCACAGAATGCATTTCTTCACCCTTTCGCCAAACCCACAAAAGAAAATTTCATCAAACTTGTGCGGGGTCACGGTGCTCTTGTGTGGGACGAAAAAGGCAATGAACTTGTTGATGGCATGGCGAGTCTTTGGTATTGCGCGGTTGGGCACGGGCGAAAAGAAATCGGCGATGCGGTCGCCAAACAAATCTCGACACTCGAGGCGTATTCAACTTTTGACCCGTTCACAAATGAACCGGTCGAAGCGTTGGCAGCGAAATTGATTTCACTCTGCCCAATGCCTGATGCCCGAGTTTTCTTTTGTGGTAGCGGTTCAGAAGCCGTTGACTCAGCAATGAAACTTGCGCGGCTCGCCCATGTTCAAGCCGGACACCCCGAGCGCACAGTTATTATTTCGCGCATGCGTGGGTATCACGGCACAAACTACGGTGGCACTAGTGCGCAGGGACTGCCACTTAATAAAATTGGCTACGGACCATTAGTGCCAGATGTTGAGCAAGTTGCGAGCGATGATCTTGAAGCGATGTCAGTTTTGATGTCGCAACGCGGCAACACAATTGCCGCAGTGCTTGCCGAACCGTTGCAGGGCGCCGGTGGCGTCTACCCGCCGACACCCGGATACTTAGAGGGCTTGCGAAAACTTTGTGATCAACACGGCGCGTTTTTGATTTTTGACGAAGTGATCACTGGCTTTGCTCGGCTCGGTACTTGGTTCGGTGCAAATTTTTATAATGTCAACCCTGACCTTTTGTGCTTCGCCAAAGCGGTAACTTCTGGCTATCAGCCACTCGGCGGCGTTTTTGTTGGCAAGGCTGTGCGTAAATCGTTAGAGGCTGACGCAGACTTTATTTTGCGAACTGGCTACACATATTCGGGTCATGCTTCGGCTTGCGCGGCGGCGATAACCAATCTCGAAATTATTGAGCGTGAGAATCTCGCCGATCGAGCGACTCATATCGGCAAACGAATTGGTGACGCGCTGAACGCACTAGTGCGAGATGGCGTTATTGAAAGTGCGCGCGGCGATGGAGCGGTCTGGGCTGCTGGTTTGCATTCAACACAAAACAACATCAAAATTCGCGACCGAATGCTCGAACTGGGTGCGATCACTCGTGCAATTAATGCCGACACAAATACTTTTTGCCCGCCACTAGTTATTACAGATGCTCAACTCGACAAACTGCTCGACGCGTTTGCCACGGCCGCCTCAGGCAAATAAATTAACTACTTTATTTTTCGGGATGAGTTAGAAGTTTCATCAGACTGCTGGTATCCCAGCGTGCGCCGCCCATAGCTACGACTTTGGCGTAAAGTTCGTCGACAAGTTTGGTCATCGTTAAATCTGCACCATTATTTTTTGCCTCATCAAAACAAATGCCGAGATCTTTGCGCATCCACTGCGCCGCAAACCCAAATTCAAATTCATCACGAACCATTGTCTTTGAACGGTTCTCCATTTGCCACGACTGTGCTGCACCTTTAGAAATCACTTCAACAACTTGGTCGGCATCGAGCCCTGCGCGAACTGCAAAGTTAAGCGCCTCAGACAAACCCGAGACAACGCCGGCAATGCAAATTTGATTAACCATCTTGGTCAACTGCCCCGCACCTGCATCGCCCATTCGTAAACAAGCTTTGGCGTAAGCATCGAAAACTGGTCGCACGCGATCAAAAACTTTTTGATCATCGCATCCACACATCACAGTTAGTGCTCCGTTTTCTGCACCCGCTTGACCACCAGAAACAGGTGCATCAATAAAACCGATTTGTTTTGTCGCGCACAGTGCAGAAAGTTCGCGCGCCAAAGTTGCCGACGCTGTTGTGTGATCGACCAAAACCGTTCCGGTCTTGAGACCAGCAAGTACACCGTCTGCGCCGAGCACAACACTGCGAACATCGTCATCGTTGCCG
>JAPKZT010000058.1 GCA_026393655.1 Actinomycetota bacterium
CATTTTCAAGATCTGGTTCTTGACTTGCATCGTCAATTTCGCGGGCCATTTCGTGCAGTACCTCTAAGTCATCTACCGACCCTGAAAGTTGCACAAATTCGTCCAGGTCTGCTTTGAGATTGACGTATTCGGTATTTACTTTTTTGGCATTGTCTTGGTCGTCCCACAAATCGGGGCGAGCAACATCAATCTCAAGAACTTTCATTCGCTCGCCGCCAGCCTCCACCTTGAGATAGACGAAGGCTTCACTTACACGTCGCCGAATTTCGGTGAGATCGTTGGAAAA
Source organism: Actinomycetota bacterium (assembly GCA_026393655.1). GTDB lineage: Bacteria > Actinomycetota > Acidimicrobiia > Acidimicrobiales > Ilumatobacteraceae > BACL27. The sequence continues at coordinate 287 of JAPKZT010000058.1, forward strand.
ATCGCGCATAATGAAGAGAAGTAAATTAGTTGCGCCCGTGGCACAACTTGTACTTCTTGCCCGAACCGCAAGGGCACATCGCATTGCGCGGAGTTGTCGACCAGTCATCAGCCGACTTGACAATCGTCTTCACGGCTGGCTCGGACTGCATCGGCACGCCGGTTTCTGCAGCAGCAATCGCGGCGAAACCACCGTCTGTCTCGGTATCAAAAGATGATTCTTGAAGGTTGCTCACCTGCAATACGGGCGACTCATTTTTTACAACCTGCACGTGCATGACGTACTTGACAAAGTCTTGAGCAATGCCCTTCATCAGAGTGCCAAACATCTCGAAGCCCTCACGCTGCCATTCGGTGAGTGGATCTTTTTGACCCATCGCGCGCAGGTTGATGCCCTCTTGGAGATAGTCCATCTCCTCAAGATGTTCGCGCCAACGCTGATCGATAATGCGCAGCATCACTTGACGCTCAATCTCGCGCATAGTCGACTCGCCCATTTCGGTCTCGCGAGCCGCATAAAAAACTGATGCATCTGACATCACGAGGTTGTACATCTCGTCGGTGTCGGCACACTGCTCAAGGCGGTGGCTCGTAACTGTGGATGGCCAGAACGAAACAAGTTCACGAGACAAGCCGTCTAGATCCCATTCATCGTTGGCGTCCGACACACAATGACTATCGATTAACGAGTCAACGGCTTCTGCCAAATACTCCATCGCGGCTACTTTGAGATCGAGCCCCAGGAGTATCTGGTCGCGGCGCTGATAAATAATTTTACGCTGCTCATTCATCACTTCGTCGTACTTAAGAACGTTTTTACGAATCTCGCCGTTGCGCTGCTCCACTGTTGTTTGAGCGCGCTCAATGGCCTTAGTTACCATCTTGGCTTCAATTGCTTCGTCATCCGGCAATGCCCGACCCATCACCCAGCTCAATGCACCGGTTGCAAACAAGCGCATCAGTTCGTCGTCGAGACTCAAGTAGAAACGGCTTTCGCCCGGATCACCTTGGCGACCAGATCGACCGCGCAACTGATTGTCAATACGTCGCGACTCGTGGCGCTCTGTACCAAGCACATAGAGGCCACCAACACTGCGCACTTTGTCGCCCTCTATTTTGCACGAAGCCGTGTACTCAACCAACAAATCGGCATAACGCTTTTGCGCTGCCGCTCGAGCCTGTCGATATTCATCCGGCATTTGTTCGAGTGGCATCTGTAGAGCAAATTCGTCAATCAACGTGTCTGGCGCGAACCCCTCTTGCAATACCTTGGCGCGAGCAAGTCCTTCTGGGTTTCCACCGAGCATGATGTCGACACCGCGTCCAGCCATGTTGGTTGCAACAGTGACGCTGCCTATGCGGCCAGCCTGCGTAACGATTGAAGCTTCTCGAGTGTGCTGCTTGGCATTGAGCACTTCGTGTTTAATGCCGTGTTTATCGAGTTCGCGCGACAGCAATTCGCTCTTCTCCACGCTGACAGTACCGACCAAAACTGGTTGGCCTTTTTTGTGCTTCTCTTCGATATCAGCAACGACTGTCTTAAACTTTGCGGCTTCGGTTTTAAAAATCAGGTCTGCTTGGTCAATACGCACCATCTCACGATTAGTTGGGATGGGAACAACCTGGAGCCCATATGTATTCATCAATTCGGCTGCTTCGGTTTGCGCAGTACCTGTCATGCCAGCGAGTTTGTCGTACATGCGGAAATAGTTTTGCAAGGTGACTGTCGCGAGCGTCTGATTTTCTTCCTTGATCTTGACGCCCTCTTTGGCCTCAACGGCCTGGTGAATTCCCTCACTCCAACGACGGCCTTCAAGAATTCGACCGGTAAATTCGTCGACAATTTTTACTTCACCATCTTGGATGATGTAGTCCTTATCGCGCTGATACAACACCGCAGCCTTGAGCGCTACTTGCAATTGGTGCACCAAGTTTTGTTGCACTTCGTCATACAAGTTGGCAATGCCAAGTTGTTGCTCTACTTTTTCAATTCCAGCCTCGGTTGGAACCACGACGCGCTTGTCTTCTTCAACTTCATAATCAATGTCTCGCTTAAGCGACCTGACAATTGAAGCAAATTGGTAATACGACTTGGCTGCATCGGCAATGCGTCCAGAAATAATCAATGGTGTACGAGCTTCGTCAATCAAAATTGAGTCAACTTCGTCAACGATCGCAAAATAATGACCGCGCTGAACTTTTTCTTCTTTGGTGCCAGCCATGTTGTCGCGCAAATAATCAAAGCCAAATTCGTTGTTTGTGCCGTAGGTGATGTCGGCCATGTAGTCGATGCGCTTCTCTGCTGCCGACGTGCGCACGCCAGGAATCACGAGCCCAACTTCAAGACCGAGCCAGCGGTGAATACGACCCATCCACTCCGAGTCGCGTTGCGCTAGATAATCGTTGGTGGTCACCAAGTGCACACCTTTACCGGGCAATGCATTGAGATACATAGGCAAAGTTGAAACAAGCGTCTTACCTTCGCCCGTGCGCATCTCGG
>JAPKZT010000163.1 GCA_026393655.1 Actinomycetota bacterium
GCGAGTGTGGCTTCGTCAACCACCACTGCGAGGCGAGTCAGCATTGCATGATCAATCAAATCAGTTGGCTTTGAATCCGGGGTCAACTCTCCCGCACCAAGAACAAACTTCGTCAAGTTCAAAAGTTTGGTTGCGAGTTTTCGCCCGACTTTCATTTGGTCTTCGCTGAATGTTGTGTCAACACCCGGTCGTGCACAGGCAGCCCAATATCGCACGGCATCACTGCCGTATTGATCAAACAAATCAGATGGTGTTACTACATTGCCTTTTGATTTCGACATCTTTTTGCGATCAGGGTCGAGAATCCAGCCAGATAATGCCGCGTTCTTCCATGGTGCTTGATTGTGTTCGAAGTTCGAACGGACCATCGTGGCAAACAACCAAGTACGAATAATGTCGTGACCTTGTGGCCGAACATCCATCGGAAAAATTCTCGTGAACAAATCTTGATCATCTATCCATCTACCAGCAATTTGTGGAGTCAGTGAAGAAGTCGCCCAAGTGTCCATGATGTCTGGGTCACCAACAAACCCGTTGGCTTGGCCGCGTTGATCGGCGACAAAACCACTTGGCAAATCTGTACTCGGGTCAATTGGCAATTGATCTTTAGTTGGCATCAGTGGATTGTCGTAAATGATTTCGCCATGTGCATCAAGGCGATACCAAAGCGGTATCGGTACACCAAAATATCGCTGTCGACTGACGAGCCAGTCGCCGTTTAAACCGCCGACCCAGTTTGCATAACGGTGTTGCATGAAATCCGGGTGCCAAGTGAGTTCGTCACCGCGTGCAAGCAACTTGTCGCGAAGTGCTTGATCGCGACCACCATTACGGATATACCACTGACGACTCGTAACAATCTCAAGTGGACGGTCGCCTTTTTCATAAAATTTAACCGCGTGGGTAATCGCTCGTGGCTCATCAATCAGTTCGCCTGTTTCGCGCAACATCTCAACTGTCAAAACTTGCGCTTGCTTCACAGTTTTGCCGGCAAGTCGTGCATATTGCAGTTTTGCTTTATCAGACATCACTGCTGGAGCATCTGCAACGAATCGTCCGTCGCGTCCGATTGTTGGGCGAGTGTTCAGATTTAATTCTCGCCACCAAATCACATCGGTCAAGTCGCCGAATGTGCAAACCATTGCAATGCCCGAGCCCTTATCTTGTTGCGCAAGTGGGTGAGCAAAAACTGGCACTTCGACATTAAAGATTGGTGTGTGTGCAACTTTGCCAAAAAGATGTTGATATCGCGCATCATCTGGGTGTGCGACCAGTCCGACGCAAGCAGCAATTAATTCAGGTCGAGTCGTTTCAACTACAAACTCGCTGCGACTTTCGTCTGGCACATGAAATTTTAATTTATGAAACGCGCCAGGCCGTTCGCGGTCTTCAAGTTCTGCTTGCGCAACTGCCGTGCCAAAATCAACATCCCAAAGTGTTGGTGCTTCTTGCGTGTATGCCTCACCTCGTTCGAGATTGCCCAAGAATGCACTTTGCGCAGTACGTCGAGCATGTTCGCTGATCGTTGTATAGAGCAAGCTCCAGTCAACCGATAGCCCGAGGCGGCGAAATAAATCTTCAAAAATTTTTTCATCTTGCGCAGTCAATTCATCACAAAGTTCAATAAAGTTTGGTCGCGAAATTGGTATTGCGCGCGAATCTTTTGGTGGGTCACCGCGAAACGGTGGTTCAAAATTCTCAACGTAACTTAGAGACGGGTCACAAGAAACGCCGTAATAATTTTGTACGCGGCGCTCGGTCGGCAGACCATTGTCATCCCATCCCATCGGGTAAAAAACAGATTTGCCGCGCATTCGCCAAAAGCGAGCCAACGTGTCTGTGTGCGTGTAAGAAAAAACGTGACCCATGTGCAGCGAACCACTGACTGTTGGTGGCGGCGTATCAATTGAGAAAATATTTTTACGTTCTGCTGTGCGATCGAAACGGTAAATACCGTCGCGCTCCCACTGTTCAACGAGCCGAGTGTCAACTCCATCGATCGTGGGCTTCTCGGGTACGCGTGACATGACGAAATAACGGTACTCGCCTATCCTTAATATCTGTGCTGAATTTATACGACACCGCAACCGCAAAAATTCGCTTGCTTGAGCAACGCAAGCCTGGCGAATTGAGCATTTATCTTTGTGGACCAACGGTTTATGGGCCTCCGCATATCGGCCATGGGCGAGCCACGCTTGTTTACGATATTTTGCGCCGCTATCTCGAGTGGACCGGCGTCAAAGTACGTCTTGTTTCAAATATCACAGATATCGACGACAAAATAATTAATCGCGCTGAGCGAGAAAAGCGTCCGTGGTTAGATATTGCTCAAAAATGCGAATCGGTATGGTTTGAATCGATGGCGCGACTTGGTGTGTTGCGTCCAACTGATGTGCCGCGCGCAACCGAGTATGTGGATCAAATAGTTGGGCTGATTGCCGAACTCGTGGCAAAAGATGCGGCGTACACGACTAACGACGGCATATATATGAGTACCAGTGTTGTCAAAGATTATGGCTTGCTTGCGCAACAAAACATCGACGACATGCTTGCTGGCGGTGGCGATCGAACGGTATTCGGCGCCGATCAGAAAAAGCATCCTGCAGATTTTGTTTTATGGAAGTTTTCTAAACCTGGCGAGCCGGCGTGGCCATCACCTTGGGGCGAAGGTCGACCTGGTTGGCACAGCGAGTGTGTCGTGATGAGTCTCGAACTGCTCGGCGAAGGTTTTGATTTGCATTGCGGTGGCGCCGACTTGCGGTTTCCACATCATGAAAACGAGCGTGCGCAAGCAGTTGCACTCGGCAAAGATTTCGCACACCATTGGATGCACAACGGATTTGTTGTTGACACTGAAGGCGAGAAAATGTCCAAGAGTTTGGGCAACGTAACTAACTTGCCTGATTTGCTGGATCGTTACGATGCGCGCGCATATCGAATGTTGTTGTTGCAAACGCATTATCGTTCGCCAGTAAAAGTTGGTCTCGACAATATTGATGCGTCGGTAAATGCTCTGGCTGGTGTTGATTCGTTCGCCGCGCGTACAAATTCGCTAAGTGCGTTGCCTGACGACGCGACGCTAACCGCGTTTCGCACGGCAATGGATGACGACTTAAATACGCCAGTCGCGATTGGCGTGATGTTTGATGCAATTCGCCGCGCGAATGTCGCTGTTGATTCTGGCGATATAAAAACTGCCGGAGCGCTTTCTGCGGCCGTTCGAGAAATGTGTGTCGCAGTTGGTCTGCAACTTACTGTCGCTGAAGTTGTTGATGGTGATTCTCAAGCCAAAGCTGTAGCGCTAGACGCTGCTCGTGCAGCAAAAGATTTTGCTAAAGCCGATGCGATCCGCAACGAACTACAAACACTTGGCTGGCTCGTTGAAACGACTAAAGCCGGCACAACACTGCGCCGCGCCTGACCGTTGTACTAACCACGCCACGCTATGAGTCACTCACGAGCGTAGAATTGACATGTGACTTCGCCACTTGCGCCCGTTGATCAGATGTATCTTGAAGGCTTGGCGATCAAGCGCGAGCAACTGCGTCGTGAAAATCCGCAGGCAGATGAAATTCAGATTCAAAAATTATTGGTTAAGTGGCTGCACGATCGACCACTTGATGCTCCGGGGCGCGTCAGGGCACTGTGAGTCTCATTGCCACAGCGTCAGAAGTTTTGACGCTTTTGCGGCGCGAGGGAGTTTCGGGTTGCCTAGTTGGTGGGCTCGCAGTTTCGGCTCGATGTGATCCACGTTTCACACGCGATGTTGATCTTGCTATTGCACTTCAGAACGACACTCAAGCCGAGGCACTGGTTCACTCGCTGACAAAGTTAGGTTTTCGCATTGATGCGTTAGTCGAGCAAGAAGCGCAAAAGAGATTGGCGATGACTCGACTCATTACTTCTGATGACACAAGTATTGATTTGTTGATTGCATCATCAGGCATAGAAGCAGAAGTTGTCGCTGCTGCTGAGCAACTTGAAGTTGTAAAACAAATTATTTTGCCAGTGGCTCGAGTCGGACATTTAATAGCGTTAAAACTATTGTCAGTTGCCCCTGGTCGAGAAACCGACCATTCTGATTTGCGCAACCTTGCTCATGTGGCTGACGAGGTTGAGTGGCAACGGGCACATGATGCGGTGCGACTAGTCGTTGAGCGCGGTTATTCGCGTGACCGTGACCTCGAGTCTGATCTTCAGAAGTTGCGTCGCGCGTAATGTTTTCAAACGATTTCACACAGTTCCGCTTGTTAGTCGCAACTGCTACGCAGGTAACTTATATCCATGGCTGATTTTTCACTTGCTCTAAATGATGACCAACTTCAAATCAAAAACTGGATCCACGAATTTGCAGTAGATGTAATTCGTCCAGCAGCGCACGAGTGGGATGAACGAGAAGAGTTTCCGTTTCCCGTTGTGCAAGAAGCCGCCAAGATTGGTTTGTATGGCCTTGACTTCATCATGAACGCAATGGCCGACCCGACAGGTTTGACAATGGTTGTTGCGATTGAAGAAATCTTTTGGGGCGATGCTGGTATTGGCATGGCAATCATGGGATCTGGTCTTGCTGCAGCAGGTATCGCCGGCAATGGCACACCAGAACAAATGATCGAGTGGGTGCCGCAGTGTTACGGAACCGCCGATGATGTAAAACTTGGTGCTTTTTGTGTGAGCGAACCAGACGCAGGTAGTGATGTTTCAAACCTGCGAACGCGGGCCGTATATGACGAAGCCAATGACGAGTGGGTACTTAACGGTACAAAAGCTTGGATCACAAACGGTGGTATTGCTGATATTCACGTCGTAGTCGCTGCAGTTGACCCAGAACTTAAAGGTCGCGGCCAAGCGAGTTTCATCGTGCCACCAAAAACAAAAGGCTTGAGTCAGGGTCAGAAATATTTGAAGCACGGTATTCGCGCCAGTCATACGGCCGAAGTTGTGCTCGAAGATGTTCGCGTGCCAGGTCGTTGCTTGCTAGGTGGCAAAGAAAAACTTGACGCCAAACTTGCGCGTTATCGCGAAGGCACTTCGAGTGGCAAGCAACCTGCAATGGCAACATTTGAAGCAACGCGACCAGCCGTTGGTGCACAAGCACTTGGTGTTGCGCGGGCTGCGTATGAGTTTGCACTTGACTATGCCAAAGAGCGCAAGGCATTTGGCAAGCCGATCATCATGCATCAGGCAATCGCTTTCAAACTTGCCAACATGATCACCGAGATCGATGCGGCACGATTGCTGATTTGGCGCGCGTCGTGGCTTGCTAAAAATGGCGGCTACAAAAACGCCGAAGGGTCACAAAGCAAGTACTACGCATCAGAGATGGCCGTCAGAGTCACAAATGATGCGATTCAAATTCTTGGTGGTTATGGCTACACGCGTGAATACCCAGTAGAGCGTTGGCACCGTGACGCGAAGATTCACACCATCTTTGAGGGCACCTCAGAGATACAACAACTTGTCATTGCTCGTGCGATCTCAGGCTTGCGCGTCGAATAAATAGCGCTCAATCGAGGACTATTTCGTGTGAGGCTCCGTATTGTGGAGGGCCATATGTCAATTCTCCCTAACGCTGCATTTTCAATCGCTCTTGATTGTCAACTCGACAATGTGCCCGGCACGCTTGGGCGATTATGTGCCGCCATTGGCGAGGCAGGCGGAAACATTGGCGCCCTCGATGGTTTTGATGTTCGTGGTCCGGTGCTTCGTCGAAGTCTTGTTGTGCATTGTCGAAATGAAGAGCATCAAAATGCAGTTGTTGCCGCGGTACAAAAACTAGATGGCATAACAGTTGTTGATTGGTGGGACCGAACTTTTCGCATGCATGAGGCCGGAAAGATTGAAGTCATCAGCACGGCGCCAGTCAACGATCGCGATGATTTGTCGATGGCATACACGCCGGGTGTTGCTCGTGTTTGTACTGCAATTGAAAACAATCCATCGCTCTCGCATAAGTACACCATTCGAAAAAACACGGTCGCAATTGTTAGCAATGGAACAGCAGTGCTCGGACTTGGTGACATCGGCCCAGAGGGTGCAATGCCTGTCATGGAGGGCAAGGCGCTTCTGTTTAAAGAGTTTGGTGGAGTAAATGGATTTCCTATTTGCATAAATGCGCGAACTGCTGATGAGGTCGTTGATTTTGTGCAGCGCATCGCGCCAACATTTGGTGGAATAAATTTGGAAGATATAAAAGCACCCGAGTGTTTCGAAATTGAAGAACGGCTGCGAGCAAGTCTTGACATTCCTGTGTTTCACGACGACCAACATGGCACAGCAGTGGTGACATTGGCGGCGTTGTGGAATTCTCTGAAAATCACAGGTAAGAAAATGGAAGACCTCACGGTTGTCATCGCTGGCGTTGGTGCTGCAGGTGTCGCAATTGGCAAGATTCTTCTTAATGCCGGCATCGGCGATGTCATTGGTTGTGATCGCTTGGGTGCGATTTATACAGGTCGAGGCGAAATGAACTCTGTAAAAGAATGGTTCGCCGCAAACACAAATTCTTCGCGAAAAATGGGATCGATTAGTGACGTCATGAAAGGTGCGGACGTATTTGTCGGAGTGAGTGGGCCCGATCTAGTTACTGCAGCCGATGTTCGCTCGATGGCGAAGAACCCAATTGTGTTTGCAATGGCAAACCCAAACCCGGAAATTCGTCCAGAGCAGGTAGAAGGGGATGAAATTAGCGGCCGCAATCGCCATTGCCGAGTCGGTAACCGACGCCCAATTGTCGCCAGATTTTGTGGTGCCATCAGTATTTGATCGGACCATTGTTCAACGTGTTGCGCCAGCGGTCGCCGCCGCGGCTGTTAAAGACGGCGTCATCCGCAAGTCTTAGAAAATTTCTGTTAGCGCTGCTCGGTGCTGTGAACTGAGATTCGCGTGATCGTCGTCATGGTGCACCAATAAATATCACCGTGAGGCCCGACGGCAGGAAATACTGCAGACTGAATCGGACTTGTTGTTGAAACTCGTGCAACCTCGTCGCCGGTCGTAATGTCAAGCACAACAACTTGTTCGCAACCTAGTTCGGGTCGATAATCGGCAGTAATAATTTGTCCAGCCTCGGGAGACAACAACATATGACAAGCGTGATTCTGCTCACGGCTCCAGCGGCGTGTGATTGAATCTTCGTCGTAATCAAAGCCGCTGATCACACCGTTTCCACTATCGAAACCGACCACGATTTTTCGCGCGGTGTCAACAACTGGGGGATTGGCGATGATTCCGTTTGGCAATCCGCAAATTTCGGTGAGCGTTACCTTGCCCGATTTTTTATTAACGCGCACGAGATGCAATGGCGCTGTCGAAATACCGACACCTCGAAAAGTTCCAGTGAAGAGTTGTGTACCTTCGCCATTATCCAAAAACCATGCGTTGTCTTCGGTGATTACTGCATCCCAACCGAAAGTTTGACCTTCAAGAGTTCGATAGCGAGCATTGAATGTCGTGTCAACGCTTAATTTTTTGTCACGCCAGAACACACGTATCAACGAATAATCACCGACAATGTAAAGGTCGTTTCGGTCAGCAGAGAGTCGAGCAATCGAGGGTTCGGCAAGTTCAAGTCGTTCAATGATCTGCAAATCTTCAGAATCAAGAATTAGTAACTCGGTTGGGCTCATCGGCGTGCCGTTGAGTTGACCGGGTAATGCTCCCGAGAAATCTTTGGTTGCTAAATGTCCACTCGGTAAAATCACGAAACTGTTGTATGGCCGAACACGTGGTAACTCAACAGAAGCAATTACTTTCAGATCTGTTGACAAACGATGTGCATGGTTACCGAACACGACATAAAGCGAACCGTTGGCATGCGCCGCAATTCCGCCTGGCCACATTGGGCCACCAGCTAATTTTTCAGATTCAGTTATGACCTCAAGTGTCACTGGATTAATTTTTTCAACCCACGAGACGACAGCTGGCCCAGGCATAAACCGTTGGAGAAAAAGTTCATCATTGGGTCCGACGACAGCCATGGTGACGGCGATGGCGTCGCGCGAAATCACATCAAGTTGGCTAGTAGTCAAAATTTTTGGGATGAGCGCATTGCTGGCAATTTGAAGACGTTTCGGCCCGCCATCTTCGCCCGACCACGAACTATTCCAATATCCGCTCACGCGCAAACTCTAGAACAATTATTTATAGTCTCTCGTGACAAAGGCGAGTGAATCAAATAACTTTCAAGTTTTAGCTAATTAATTTTTCGCCTAGTCTCGTCACGTGACTACCGCGTATGAACTTGCACTTGAAAAAACCAAAAACGGAACTAAACCCGAATTAGCCGCCGCTGAGCTCGTTGCGTTAATGACGCTTGACGAAAAAGTTCATTGCTTAGACGGCGGAGTTCCGTTTTGGGCGGGCATCAAAGATATTACGACCGGTGGTTATCACAGCCGGCCTTTCAAGGCTGCCAAGGTTGAGCGACTCGGCATACCTGGTTTTCATTTTTCTGATGGACCTCGTGGTCTAGTAGTTGGTGAAGCAACCGCGTTTCCAGTTTCGATGGCACGCGGTGCAACGTTTGATCCAGAACTTGAAGTGCGAGTCGGCGATGCCATCGGCAAAGAACTTCGCGCAATTGGTGCAGACCTCTACGGCGGCATTTGCGTCAATCTTTTGCGTCACCCGGCGTGGGGGCGTGCACAAGAAACCTACGGCGAAGACCCACATCATGTTGGCGAAATGGGCGCAAGTCTTACTCGCGGCGCGCAACGACATGTGATGGCAACACTAAAACACTTTGCGCTCAACTCAATGGAGAATGCAAGATTTGGTGTTGACGTAACCGTTGATGAGCGTGCTTTGCACGAGGTGTATTTGCCTCACTTTAAACGAATTATTGATGAGGGTGTTGCTTGTGTCATGACTGCGTACAACTCGGTGAACGGCGAGTGGTGCAGTCAGAACGAAGTTCTGCTTGCTGATATTTTGCGCCGTGAATGGGGCTTTGCAGGTTTCGTTATTTCAGATTGGATTTTTGGCGTGCACGATGGTGTGAAGTCGCTACACGCTGGGCTCGATGTTGAAATGCCTTATCGGATGATTAGAAATGCGCCGATTGTTGCCGCGCTATCAGACGGTTTCGTCACCGAAGAACTTGTCGCCAGTGCAGTTACACGCACTTTGACAACAATGCTGAAGTTCAATGTTGGCAAGTTACCAGTCAGTGATCGTTCTGTTTTGCTGTGTAGTGAACACGTGCTTCTTAGTCAAGAAGTCGCCGAGAAGTCAATGGTGTTGTTAAAAAACGAAAGTGTTGATGGCACAAGTTTGTTGCCCCTCAATCTGAAAAAAAGTTCAAAAATCGCCGTCGTTGGACGGCTAGCCGGAGTGCGCAACATCGGCGACGGCGGCAGCAGTGATGTGATGGCACCAAATGTTGTGACCCCATTACAAGGTATTCGCGAACACTTCGCCAACTGCGAAATCGTTTACAACTCGCAGGCAACTCTTGAAAGTCAAGTGCAACAAGCCAAGCAGTCTGACTTAGCAATTGTTGTAGTTGGCTACACAAGAGAAGAAGAAGGTGAATTTATTGGTGACTCACCAGACACTGTTTCGATGGCTGCACAGATTCCGAGACAAGATGATCCCGAATTAGCGCGCGAGTACAAAAACTACATGATTGAAAATCATCACTATGCGCCTGATGAATTGCGGATTAAATCGCGTAACGGCACATTTTCAATTGGCGGCGATAGAGAATCACTTCGTTTGTTAGATGCTGATGTGCAATTGATTCACGCTGTTGCAAAAGTACAACCGAGAACCATAGTCGTGATTGTCGCGGGCAGCGCAGTTGTGATGTCAGAGTGGATCAACGAAGTGCCGGCAGTTCTCATGGGTTGGTACAGCGGAAGCAATGGCGGTCGTGCACTCGCAAACATTTTGTCTGGCGCGGTAAATCCGTCGGGGCATTTGCCGTTTGTGATTCCGAATGACGAATCACATTTACCATTTTTTGATCGCGACGCCAAAAAAATTACATACGACTATTGGCACGGACAATGGAAACTCGATCGCGATGGCAACAAGCCGATGTTTCCGTTTGGATTTGGGTGCAGTTACACGAACTTTTCTTTTTCAAACGCTGAAATTGAAGTTTCTGAAACGGTGAAGTTTCGCTGTGCGGTTCGAAATGTCGGTTTACGCGACGGCGCGACAGTCGTGCAGATTTATACGGGTCGCAATGACTCAGCCATTGAGCGACCGAAACGAAGACTGATTGCGTTCAAACGTGTTGAAGTTCGTACGGGTGAAACTGTGCAGGTTGAATGCGCGGCGCCGTATCAAAACTTTGCCACTCGCGATCTTGAAAATCACAGTTGGTTCGTTGAACAAGGATTATGGAACTGCGAAATCGGCCAGTTCTCAGGTGACCCCGAATCTTTGCCTTTGACTCTCGCGATTCGCCAACGAATCGAGTTGTGACGATCTTAATTTTTTACCCTCACCGGATTAGCACAATGCTTAAGCGCAAATTCAATTACTTGTGAGATTTGAGCGCTTTGCAAAGTCGGGTCACGGAGTATTTCCTGACGATCCAGACCCATTCTTCGAAGTTTTGCGCTCGTTTTTAAATGATCACGGCTTTGGATGGGACGCTAAAAACTCGTAAACCTTGCTGGCAAATGCAGCGCTGAGGGCTGGAACATGTCCGGCCTGATCGAGTGTCCAGAGCTCAACTTCGGTTCCGTTGCGACAGTTATTCCACGACAGGATTGATGTTTCACTACCTGCAATGGTGGTGACAAGGTCAAGTTTGTCTGCACGTGGTACGGCGCTGTTGGAGCACCGATCAAAGGTTGCCCATTGAGTAGCTGAACCAGTTGCACTCGGGTACTGCTTGCCAAGTATCGAACCACCGTTGTAAAGAATTGTTGCGTCACTCGTACCGTGAATTTGCAGCACGCTGACCGGGTTTTTTGCAGCACAATCATTCGAGTTGAGGAATGTTGCACCAGCGAGACTGGCGATTGCAGCAATGCGGTCGGAGTGTTTGCAAGCCATGTGATACGACATGAAGCCACCGTTTGAATGACCAACAAAATAAATCCGCTTGAGGTCAATCGAGTATTTGGATTCGATGTCGTCCAAAATGGAGATCAGGTATGCATCATCATCAACCTCCGAAAAGAAACTGCAGCACACTTCGGTTGCGTTCCAGAATTGATTACCAGTTGCATCAACTGTTCCATCTGGAGAAACCAAAATGAACCCGCGTTGTTCGGCAACAGCCTTGAAGTTCACAAAACTTTCTAGTTGTTTTCCTGACGAGCTGTAACCGTGCAAGGCAATAACCAGAGGTACTGGAGATTTTGAAGAATACGACGAAGGTACAAACTCGCTGTATGGGCGTGCGGCGATTTTGGTTGCAGTTGACGGGGCCTGAGAAGCAATCGTCCAAGAACTTGAGCCAACCAGATAGCGCACGGTTGAACTCGGCAATCCATAGCCTCCGCTATTTTTGGATTTTGCACTGATATCGACTGTCGTATTTTTCGACATGCTTTGAATTGTGCAGGATTGTTTGCCGACATTTGCGCTGCACGTCTTGCCCGACGCCGAGACAAGAGTGGAAATGAGTGACGCATTACTTGTGCTGTTGCTGTTACTAGCGACGGAAAAATAGATCTGCAGGTCATACGTTGTTTTACTTTTTAGAATTGAGTCGATGCGGGTGATTTGTGGCGGGGCTGGAGGAATGGTTTTTGCCGTAGCAGAGTAGGAGGAGCCAACGAATACGGATACGACTAGTGAGACCACCGCTGTCACCCAGTATCGAATGTGAGTCTGACGTTTCACCACGGAAGTATGTTACGGGAATTAAAAACGACAAAGTGTGGTGGCTGGTTTTTGAAGATGACATGAATCACAAGATTTGTGTCTGCACTTCAGAGAAGCAGTAGCAGGTGGTTATTTGCTAGATCACGGAAATGCTTGTGGAGTACTAACGAGAACTGCTTTGACGTGAAGTGACGTGTTCGTGGCACACTAATAACGTGACTCAAATTAAAACAGTTTCTTCTTGTATCAGTAAGGCGCTTGATGCTGCTGTAGTGCCAGGGTTTTCCAAAATTGGTTACGAGATTCGTAAGCGGCTGGGCAATTGGCAGCCAATTTCGAGTTTTGATATGCGTGGGAAGACCGTCCTAATCACGGGACCAACGTCCGGGTTGGGTGAACAGGCCGCTCGCCAACTTGCAGCCACTGGGGCCAACTTGGTGTTGGTTGCGCGGAATGAAGAAAAGTGTGCACGCGTAATCGACGAAATTACGCCACTGTGCACGGGAAACAAACCGGTTTTTGTTCAGGCAGAAATGGGAGATCTTGAATCAGTTCGTAGTGCATGCGCGGCGATACAGCAAAAATTCACTCACTTAGACGTATTGATTCACAATGCAGGAGCATTGTTAAACACTCGTCAAATATCGCCACAAGGAATTGAACAAACCGTTGCATCACATGTGGTTGGCCCATTTCTTATGACCACTCTGCTTCTTCCACTGTTGGTCGGAGGCCGAGTAGTAACCGTGTCATCAGGTGGCATGTACACCAGCCCACTTCCCATTTTCGACAACGGCGAAACTCTGGAGATACCCGCTAAAAAATATGCTGGATCAAAACAGTATGCAATGGCCAAACGAGCACAAGTGACGCTGAATGAAATTTGGGCGACACGCGAGCCCCAAACAGAGTTCGTGTCAATGCACCCGGGCTGGGCAGACACGCCAGGAGTGCAAGAAAGTATTCCAGGGTTTCGAAGAATAACTGCACCAATTTTGCGTTCGGCAGGTGAGGGTGCAGACACGATTGCTTGGTTGGCTGCCGTTCAGCCACTCCCAGGCAAGAGCGGGACTTTTTGGTCTGATAGAGAAATTCGACCAACACACAAGTCGTCGCGCACTAAAAAAAGTGATACCAAAACTGCCCGAGCTGCATTATGGGAAAGTATCTCTGACTACGTAGACCCATATATCCAAAGTACGTAACGGTCAACTGCTTCAAAAGATTCGCCCAACGAGAACAATTCTTACCTGAGCCTTGGGCGACTAAGTTAAGTCTTATGACTTACAAAAACCAAGGTGACAACAAGAATGGTGAAAAGACATGGCAAGCAGATGATCGCGCGTCGCATAACTTACGAAATATGGAAGTCACGCTCGACAACTTGCTAAAGGCGGTTAAATAATTTGGTTAATCTCGCAACTTTTGTAGTCAGTGACGGAGTCGCTGTGATCACGATGGATGACGGCAAAGCAAATGTCATGTCTCTGCCAATGCAACAGGCAGTTCATGCGGCACTTGATGAATCAGAAAAAGCGAAACTTCCAGTCGTATTAACGGGTCGCGCAGGCATCCTGTCTGCTGGTTTCGATTTGAAGACGCTCTCTGCTGGTGGTCAACCAGTCTTTGACATGTTGAACGGTGGCATTGAATTAGCAATACGGTTGCTCAGCTTTCCTAGCCCAGTAGTAATTGCGTGTCCAGGTCATGCAATCGCGATGGGAGTATTTTTATTGCAGTGTTGTGACTATCGAATTGGTGTTGCGGGCAACTTTAAATATGTCGCCAATGAAGTTGCAATCGGCATGCCGATGCCGTATTCGACGATTGAAATTTTGCGCCAACGACTAACTCCGGCAGCACTAACGCGTTGTGTTTTGCTTTCAGAAGTCTTTACCCCAACTAACGGGATTGATACGGGGTTCGTTGATCGGGTCGTGGCGACTGACGCCGAACTGATGCCAGCAGCAATTGAGTTTGCTAAATCAACTTTGGCATTGAACGCTGCGGCTCATACTGCGAGCAAAAAACGCTTACGCGCCGATTCGTTAGTAGCAATTCGCGCGGGACTTGCTAAAGACCATCAAGACTGGAAAAAACTTTTTTTTAACTAGTTAGAACTTTTAGCACGGCAACTCGGGCAAGTAATTTTCGGCGTTTTACTCGTGCAGTTATCGCAAACCAAAAACAAGCATCGGCAATCTAAATTGGCGCAGTCACGAAACTGATTTGTACTTGACCCGCAATAGTCGCAATTGCCTAGAACTTTTGCGTCTTCACTAAATTCGATTTTCAGTCGCTTATCAAAAACATAGAGCGAACCCTCCCACAAAGAACTATCTGCAAATTCTTCGCCGTAACGCACGATGCCGCCATCAAGTTGGTAGACCTCGTTGAAACCACGATTCTTCATCAACACTGATAGCACTTCACATCGAATTCCGCCAGTGCAATAAGTAACGACCGGCTTATTTTTAAGATGATCGTATTTGCCACTTTCAAGTTCGCTAACGAAATCGGGAGTTGTTGCAACATCTGTAACGACAGCATTTTTGAACCTGCCGATGCGTGCCTCATGTGCACTGCGCCCATCGAAGAAAACAACATCATCGCCTCGTTGCGCAACAAGATCATTCACTTCACTCGGCTTCAAGTGCGTGCCGCCACCGACAATGCCGTCTTGGTTGACAATAATTTCATCAGGCTTGCCAAAAGTAACTATCTCATCTCGCACGCGAATCACTAATCGTGGAAATTCGTCACCTACGCCTTCGGACCACTTGAAATCTATTTCTTTGAACTGTGCAAACTCTTTTGTAGCACGAACATACTTCTTGATATTCGACAACAGACCACCGACGGTGCCATTGATGCCATCTTTAGAAATAATTATGCGACCCTTCAAGTCAAAACTTTCGCACAGCGCACGCTGCCAAAGTCGAATTGCATCTGGGTCAGCCAAGGGCGTGAACTTGTAAAACAGCACTATTTTTGAAGGTTCTATACAGACAATTTTACGCCGAATTTTAAGTAGAACTATTGGCGTAGCCTATTTAGTCATGGAAATCATGCAGTCACAGAAATTAGCCAATGTGCTGTATGACATTCGTGGTCCAGTGCTTGAGGAAGCCAAAAGACTTGAGGCTCAAGGTCATCGGATTATCAAATTAAATATCGGCAACCCGCAACCGTTTGGTTTTGAGACACCCCCCGAAGTCTTGGTTGAAGTTGTGCGCAACTTGCCAACATCACAGGGCTATTCAGATTCGCAAGGTATTTTGTCGGCACGAACCGCAGTTGTTCAGCACTATCAAGAACGCGGAATTGATATCACAGATGTTGATGATGTTTGGTTAGGCAACGGTGTCAGTGAATTAATTCAACTTGCATTGAATGCGTTACTTGATCAGGGAGATGAGGTTTTGATTCCTGCACCTGATTATCCACTTTGGACAGCCTCAACAAGTCTCGCTGGTGGCACACCGGTGCATTATTTGTGTGACGAGTCAAACGGTTGGATGCCGATGATGGAAAGTATTCGCGCAAAAGTCAGTGACCGCACAAAAGCAATCGTCGTAATCAATCCGAATAATCCAACTGGTGCCGTGTATAGCCCAGAAATTTTGCGTGAGATCGCAGATTTTGCTGCCGAGCGTGGACTGATTGTAATGGCTGATGAAATTTACGACAAGATTCTCTACGACGACGCGGTGCACACAACATTTGCCGCGATTGCGCCTGATGTTTTTACGATGACGTTTAATGGTTTGTCGAAGGCGTACCGTCTCGCGGGTTTTCGTGCTGCATGGATGATGATGACAGGGCCACGCAAACATGCGACGAGTTACATCGAAGGCATCAACATGTTGACGAACATGAGACTGTGCGCCAATGTGCCCGCACAACATGCGATACAAACTGCGCTGGGTGGTCGTCAAAGTATTAAAGATTTAGTTTTACCTGGTGGCCGACTGCTTGAACAGCGTGATGCAGCGATAACTGCACTTGAGCAGATCAAAGGTGTTACGTGTGTAAAACCAAAAGGTGCGCTTTATGTGTTTCCAAAATTAGATCCAAAAATTTATCCGATTGCCGACGATCGAAAGTTCGTACTTGACTTCTTGCGCGCCGAGCATGTGCTTGTCGTACAAGGCACTGGCTTCAACTGGCCAACGACAGATCACTTGCGCATTGTTACTTTGCCGTATGCCAAAGACTTGACCGAAGCAATCGGTCGACTTGGCAACTTCTTGTCGACCTACGACCCTGCAAAGTAAATATCCGAAATTTGTCTTCTAATTTGCCGAGTTCTTACTGAGTTCTTACTGAGATTAAGAAAACTAGGTTGATATGGCAACCTTAGGTGTACGCAAACTTCGTTCACCGACGATGAGTCGAATCCGTGACACTGACGTTGGCGCCTCATCTGGCTTCATAACTTTGATAGTTGTCGGCATTTGGCTTCATCATGGTGGAGCATCATTTTTTGGAAAATCACTTGCATCAACTCTGACATCGCTCGATCAAATAACCGGATTGCTGTGCAGCGAAGCCGGCATTCTTGGTCTCATATTAATTACTCGAACTCCACTTCTAGAGCGTCGTTACGGCTTAGATCGCTTATTCAATTGGCATCGCTTGCTTGGCGAAGCAATGGCGTTGCTTTTGATTTTGCATATTGCGTTTAGCGTTTGGGCTTGGTCTATACCTGGCGGATTTTTTGATTCAGTTAAATCTTTAACCGGTGGAGAGTCGTATATGGCGCTCACTGCAGTTGGCTCAGCAATCATTTTGGCGGTCACTTTAAGTTCATTGAAGTGGTTTCGAAACAAAATGTCTTACGAAATGTGGTACTTCGTTCATCTAACTGCGTATGTTGGTCTAGCGTTTTCTTTTTCGCATCAAATAGTTTTAGGAAGCGATTTTTCAACAGATTCGCTTGCGCGCTGGTTTTGGATCGGGCTACATCTTGCAGTCGTGGTTTGGATAATTTGGAGTCGCTGGGGTCGATTCTTCATCGCGGTTGCACGACCATTCAAAGTTGCGTCTGTGACTCACGAAGCACAAGGCGTAACGAGCGTTTTGCTGACTGGTAAAAACCTTGGTCGACATCGTGCGCTTGCCGGTCAGTTTTATTTATTGCGTCAAGTAAAAGCTGGCCGTTGGTGGCACGCGAATCCATTTTCGCTTTCGTCTGTTCCGACTTCAGAAGGATTACGTTTCACAATTAAATCTCGCGGTGAAGCAAGTGATGCGATGACCAAGATTCGAGTCGGCACAAGAGTTATCGCTGAGGGCCCATATGGTGTGTGCACACCCGATCTTGTGGGTTCGAAAAAAGCATTTCTTGTTGCTGGTGGCGTTGGGATAGGCCCAATTATTTCTTATCTTGAGCATCTAACTTTTTCAAGTGAACCGATTGTTATTTATCGTGCGCATTCGAATAATGAATTGGCACATTTGGATGAAATTGAGGCATTAGTAAATGCACGAAATGGAAAATTGCATACTTTGATTGGTCCACGTGCATCAATTAAATATGCAGATCCATTCGCACCCCACATTTTAAAAAAACTCGCAGCGGACATTTCTAATCGTGTCGTGATGGTTGCTGGACCAGAGTCTTTAGTTAAAGCAGTACAGAAAGGCGCTCGTGGCGCCGGCGTGCCAGCAGAAAATATTCACGCAGAAAGAGCATGGTGGTAAATATGTCAAATAGAAACTCACGTCGGACGCGAAATTCAAAGCCGTCGCTTGCTCGACAGGTGATACCAGCGATCGTTTTAACTTCTGCTGGTGTCGGATTTGTCTCTTTGCTTGATGGCCCACAAAATAGTGGCGTAGCACTAGACACACTTGGTGCAGCAAACACACAATCAGATTCTGTAAATCAAACCACAATTGTTAATGCGCCCGTTGATAGTTCTGCACCTGTGGCTGGAGCAGCAACTCAAGTGCAAACGACACTTGCACCCGTACCGACTGTTGTTGCGACTAATGCAACAGTCGCTGGTGCTGTAGTAACAGTTGCGCCCGTGACTGCGCTACCCACAACAGCGCTACCCACAACAGCACTACCCACGACTGCGCCACCCACGACTGCACCTGCTCCAGTAGATAATTCTTGTACTGGCGATGCAGTTAATAGCCCATCAGTAAATTTCAGATGGGGCGTAATGCAACTTCAAGCAACTTTCACAAAATCGAATGTTTTGTGTGATGTCACAGTTCTTCAATATCCAAACGATCGTCGAACTTCTGTAGAAATCAATCAGTATTCGCTGCCAATTTATAACCAAGAGGCAATTGCAACACATAGTGCAAAAATTCGTGCCGTTTCTGGTGCCACATATTCGTGGCAAGCATATTCAACTGCACTGCAAGCAGTATTGGATTCAAGACCATGACTATCGCAACTAGTCACAAGTTCGCTGCTAAAGCAATGGGTACAGCCGCGAGTTTACATATAGATGATTTTTGTGATTCCGTAACTGCCGAAAAAGCATGGCGCAAAGTAATTAATTTTCTTTGGAAAATTGAACAAACGTTCTCAACTTTCATAAGTGATAGTGAAATTTCTAAGATTAATTCTGGAAGTCTCAATCTCTTAGATTCTTCACCAAGTGTGATTGAGGTGTTTGATGCATGTACATGGCTTGAACATGCAAGTGATGGGGCATTTCGAGCGCGCCGTCCTGATGGCTCACTTGATCCGGCTGGTTTTGTCAAAGGCTGGGCAACTCAATGTGCAAGTCGCTTGTTGACCAAAAACAACTTAAAGAATTGGTACTTGTGTGTTGGCGGAGATATTCAAACTTCAGGACGTCAAGCATCTGGCGAATTATGGTCAGTTGGGATTACTGATCCACACGATCAAAATCTTGTGCGGTGCACCGTTGATATTCCAGAAAATTGGGCAATCGCAACGTCAGGTAACTCTGCGCGCGGGCAACATATTTGGAGCGCAGATGGCAACCCAGATGGCAACCCAGATGGCAACTCAGCTGACGAAACTTTAAGATCTTTCAGTGTTATTGGCCCAGATTTAATGTGGGCGGATGCATTTGCGACAGCTGGTTTTGCAAAGGGCACAGCAGGTGCCGATTGGGTTAATAAGTTTTCAAATTATCTTGCGCTTGAAATAAAATAATTATCGAGCGTAAGTAACGCCGCCGTCGACAATAATTGTCGAGCCGACAACATAATCACCAGCACGTGACGCGAGATAAATCGCAGCACCAGCCATGTCTTCAGGTGTGCCGATGCGCCCAGCCGGAATTTGTGAAGCAACCATTTCGCCGTGATCTCGGGCGATTTTGTTCATGTCGGATGCAAACGCACCTGGAGCAATTGCGGTGACACTAATTTTGTCTTTTGCCAAACGCAGAGCCATTCGCTTTGTCATGTGGATCAAGCCGGCTTTGCTTGCTGCATATGGATAAGTTTCCATCTCATTAACCGAGATGCCGTCAATTGAAGCAATGTTGATCACCTTTGCGATGTGATTATTTTTGATTGCGGCGGCTCGCAACTGTGGTGCGAGTGCTTGAGTCAGAAAAAACGGTGTCTTCATATTTATGTCAACTGTTTTATCCCAACCTGATTCAGGAAACTCATCAAACTCGGCCATCCAGGCTGCGCCAGCATTATTCACCAAAATGTCAAGTGTCGGCTCGCGCTCGGCAATTGCTGCCGCCAACGCGGTGACGCCAGCCTGAGTTGAAATATCTCCGGGAATTGAAATACATTCGCCATACTGCGAAAGTTCTTTAGCAGCGGCATCGCACTGCGCGGCCTTGCGAGCAGTGATGTAAACACGCGAACAACCGTGCTCGAGAAAACCCTGGACGATCATTGCGCCGATTCCGCGTGACCCGCCTGTGACAAGTGCGACACGACCTTTAAGTGAGAAGAGATCTTTCATCTCAAAGATGTTATGAGCAGTAGTGTTGTGGAATGCGAAAAAACCCAATGTTGGCAATTTTTACCACTGTTTTTATTGATTTACTTGGTTTCGGAATATTGATTCCGGTGTTTCCCCTATTAATTAGTCCCGGCTCGCCATTTCGAGTAACGCCAGAAGGTTGGTCATTTACTCAAGGCTTAATCATGCTGGGTTGGCTGCAGGCGATTTATCCGTTTTGCATTTTTCTTGCCGCACCAATTCTGGGTCAGATGTCAGACCGTCACGGGCGTCGACCAGTTCTAGCGGCTTCAATCTTCGGCACTTCAATTGGCTACGTGTTGTTTGCAATCGGCATCAGTACTGCGAACATACCTCTATTATTTGCCGCTCGAGCACTCGATGGCATCACTGGTGGCAACTTGGCAGTGGCGCAAGCCGCAATTGGTGATGTAAGCACCAACGAAAATCGTGCCAAGAATTTTGGCTTGCTTGGCGCAGCGTTTGGTCTGGGTTTTATTATTGGGCCATATCTTGGTGGACGACTGAGTTCGCCCGATGCCAGTTTCTATGGATTGTTTCACACACCGAGTTGGTTTGGTGCGACAACACCGTTTTGGTTTGCAGCGATAATTGCAATGGCTAATTGCTTGAGTGTTCTAACAACATTTCCTGAGACACTCAAAGAAAAGTTTCATGGTGGGCGAATCAAGATGGGTCGTGCAGTTAGCAATGTCGTCGCTGGCTTTAAATCAGATCGACTTCGAGTGATACTCGCAACTGGGTTTTTGTTTAATGCTGGCTTTACTTTTTTCACCACATTCTTCGGAGTTTATTTAAGAAACAGTTTTGATTTTACGTCTGCAAAAATTGGCGACTACTTTGCGCTCGTTGGTTTGTTTATCGCAATCTCGCAGGCCGTAGTCGTCGCTCGTGTTGCCAAGAAACTTGCTGATTTCAAGGTTTTACGATTTAGTTTGTTAGGTACAGCGGCAATGATGTTGGTTTACTTTTTGACGCCAACATCGTCACCTGCATACCTATATATGGTGATCCCGTTCTTTACTTTTTTCAACGGTTTAACTATGGCGAATATGTCAAGCCTCGTCAGTCGCTCTGCTGAACCAGGTCAACAAGGTCAAGCAATGGGCATTTACAGCAGCGTGCAAAGTTTGGCGCAAGTGCCAGCGTCAATTTTGGTTGGCTACATCACCTCGGGCATTACTTCAAGTCAGCCACTTATCGTTTCGTCGGTGTGCATTGCTCTTGGCGGATTCGTATTTGTCACGATGTTTCGTCCGAAATATGTTTCAAGCACCGTCGCTCAAGTCGGCGCACCAGTTCACTAGTTAAAAATTTTAATTTTTAATTTTTAATATAGAAAGTTTTTATGCCAAGCGATCGAAAACTAAAAACAATGAACATGGTTCACAGATTATTGCTTGGAGTCACACGTGGACGCAAAGGTTGGTTCATGGCGAACATGCCAGTGCTTGAACTGATAACTATTGGTCGCAAGAGTGGCAAGCAACGCGCAGTGATGCTGACTTCACCGTTGCAAATAAATAACGAGATCGTGATCGTGGCGTCGCGTGGCGGTGACGATCAGCACCCGGCATGGTTTGTAAATTTGCGGGATAATCCAAAAGTTTTAGTTCGATATATGGGCGAGCCAATCGCCACAAAACATGCACGAATCGCCAACTCGACTGAGCGTGAAACTTTGTGGCCACAAATCACGGCAAAATATAAGGGCTACGGCGAATATCAAACTCGTACCTCTCGAGAAATCCCCCTCGTACTGTTAGCCGACTAGTACGAGATTATCTCTGACTAAAAGCCAAATCGGGTTAGAGGGCTAGCGTGGGGTAATGGCCGCACCACGAATGCACTCAGGAATAACAACTGACGACTCAATGAACTTGGCGATGTCGCCCGGCGCAGTACCTCTATACGAAGCAGTGATCGCATTTATCAAAAATGAGATTGATCCAGTGACAGATGAATATTTCAAACTTGGCGAAGGTCGTCCAGATCGATGGCAATATGGCAAGGGTCAACTTGAGCTTCTTGAATCGGTGAAGGCCAAAGCCAAAGCCAACGGATTATGGAATTTTTTCTTACCGAATTCAGAAACTGGTCAAGGCTTATCGAATCTTGACTATGCCTAC
>JAPKZT010000178.1 GCA_026393655.1 Actinomycetota bacterium
ACAACAATATGGTGAACCTTGGCATCAAGTGCCATCTTGAGTTCTTCGATGCTTTTATTGTTGCCGTGCAAAACGCAAGCAGAACCCGGCACGCCGGCATGCAATACAACGAATAATTCACCACCAGTTGCCACATCAAGCATTAGACCTTCTTCGTGCGCCAACCTGGCCATCGCCCCGCACAAAAATGCCTTCGTCGCATAGACGACTTGGTTTTTGCCAAAAACTTCTACCGCTTCTCGACAGCGAGAACGAAGATGATCTTCGTCGTATACGAAAACGGGCGTACCAAACTTCTCGGCGAGTTCAACTAGATCGCAGCCACCAATTTCAAGACGGCCCAATTTATTTTCAACTGCCGTGTCTGGCAATAAATGTTTGGCCATGCGACTCACATTTGCTCCGGGGCTTCAATGCCAAGCACTCCAAGGCCTGCCTGCATTACTCGTGCAGTCAGATCACAAAGCATCAATCGGCTTTTTCGCTGGTCATCGGTGTCTGCTTTGAGCACCGAACATTGCTCATAGAACGACGAGAAACACGACGCTAAGTCGTAGAGATATGTACACAAACGATGCGGACTGTATTTATCTAGTGTGTCCCAAAATGCAGAATCAAATTGCAATACTCGCATTGCTAGTTCTCGCTCTGCTGTGTGCTCAATGAGTGGCATCACATTGCGCACACTTTGGCGTTCAATATTTGCGCGTCGAAAGATGCTGCAAATTCGTGCATGGGCATACTGCAAGTATGGCGAAGTGTTGCCGTCAAACGAAAGCATTCGATCCCAATCAAATGTGTAGTCCTTGATTCGGTCAGTTGAAAGATCGGCATATTTAACCGCACCGATGCCGACGATGCGAGCAATTTCGCTTTGTTTTTCAGCCGATAGTTCTGGATTTTTTTGCGCAACTGCTGCCGCGGCGCGTTCAACAGCCTCAGTTAGCAACGCATCAAGCTTGATCGTGTCACCACTGCGGGTCTTCAACATTTTGCGATCGGCACCCAACACATTGCCGAAAGCAACATGAACCATTTCTCGCGGCGCCTGCAACCATCCGGCTTGCTTGGCTACTGCTGACACCATTTGTAAATGCTGCGCCTGAGGTGCGCCAACAACATAAAGCAGCAGAGATGAGTCGAGTCTTTCAACACGATCAATCACACACGCGAGGTCACTCGTCGCATAGTTGTAGCCACCGTCAGTTTTGCGGATAATCAGCGGCAACGGTTGATTCTCGCGATTCGTAAACCCATCGGGAAACACGACATCTGCGCCATCGCTGGTTGTCAACATTTTTAATTTACCGAGTCGCTCGACAACTTGTGGCAACAACGAGTTGTAGGCGCTCTCACCCATCACATCCGAATCTTGCAACAGCACACCGAGAGTTTCGTAGATGGTTTGAAAATATCTTGTGCTTTCTGCAACTAAAAGTTTCCAGAGTCGAAGCGTCTCGGCGTCGCCACCCTGCAACGAAACAACGCGAGTGCGTGCACGCTTTTGAAACTCTTCGGATTCATCAAACTTTTTTCGCGCACTGCGATAAAACGAATCTAAGTCACCGATTGAAAGTTCTTTGGCAGCGTTTACTTCGCCAGAATCAATGAGGTGCTCAATCAACATGCCAAATGGTGTACCCCAGTCACCAACATGGTTCTCACGAACCACAGTGTTGCCCACGTACATCAGCATTCGCACGAGTGCGTCGCCGATAACTGTCGAACGCAAATGACCGACATGCATCTCTTTGGCAACATTGGGCGCCGAATAATCAATCACGACGCGACGCGTTGTTGGCGCGCTAGCCACACCGAGTTTGTCGCTGCCACTGGCGACGACTAGTTCGCGGGCTAAAAATTCATTGGCAAATGTGAGGTTTATAAAACCAGGCCCTGCAACTTCTGTTGAACTACAAATATCTTGCAACTCTGCAACTTCAAGAACTTTGACTGCGATATCTCGCGGTGTTGCGCCCATCACCTTGGCGAGTGCCAGTGAGCCATTAACTTGAGCATCAGCGCGATCACTCTGGCGCACTGCTGTGTCAATGCCAACCGCATGTTGTCCACCAACTTTGGCGAACGCAGCCGCAATGCGTTGCGAAACTAAACCGACCGGATCTGCCACCCTTTCATTGTTGCCGAGATGGCGTCATTAAATGCGCTGATTTGTTGAGTATCTTCAGGTTTTAAGGCTTGCGGGCGATTAGTACGAGATTTTTGCCAACTAATCGGCCGCGCATGATCTTGTGCAAAATCATTGAAAGCGGAAGAATCGCTTTGTTATAAAAGCCCGATGACGAACCAGTCACGACTCTGCGGCGCAATAATTTATAGACAATCAAATAAGGGATTATGCCGACGACCTCAAAATAATCTAATGAAATTAATTTAAAACCTGACTTCGCAGTAACTTCTCGAAGCAGTTTTTTTGTGTACCTGCGAACATGACCAGTTTCAGCATCAATCTGCGAATAAAGCCACGGAAGAGCCGGCACATAGACCAACAATTTGCCACCAGGTTTTAGCACTGCTTTGGCTTTATTGAATTCACCGAGATCATCAGCGATATGTTCCATCACGTTTAAATAAATTACCGTGTCAAAAATTTTATTCTTATCGGAAAGTTGCCGGTAAGCCTCGGTTGAACCACCGATTATCACTTCAATATCATCTGCTGACGAAAATCGTGGTGAAATCTTTTTCGCCAAAACAGGCTCAGGCTCAACGGCTGTTACCGATGCACCGCGCTGCACTAGCCAGTGGGCGATTGCGCCGGTGCCAGAACCAATCTCAAGAACTTGATTGCCAATATGCGAACCAAATAACGATTCAATTGCGGGGATGCTCTCGTCTTCATTGTAGAAATACTTGTTTTCGTCAACTAACTCGCCAACTTTTCGAGCAGTGATATCGCTTTGCTTGTTAGCAGATTCTTCAGAATGCATGAATTAACTTTTGACGCACGAACTAACTGCGTCAACAATCACTGCGAAAGCCGCGTCAGCGTCAATTGTTTCAAGAACTTGAGTGTTGGCTTTTGTTCGAGACTTAACATGACGGTCATCAATTACTGTCATTCCGCGCGTATGACTACCATCAAGTTCAACTGCAACGTGTGTTTCTTTTGAAGTAAATAGTTGAGGATGAGTTAGAGCCAGTACAGCGCAAACATCGTGCAGTGGTGCGCCTTCGAAGTCATCATGAAGAGATTTGTACATCTTGGTGAAAAATTCAAGCAGCCCTGCCAGCATTGGGCCAACAAACGTGTGAGCACCACGAACCATCTCAATTCGCTTTGGCGTCGCCATAATTTGATGAGTCAAGTGCAGACCACTCATAATAATTTTCGCACCAGAATCAAA
>JAPKZT010000343.1 GCA_026393655.1 Actinomycetota bacterium
AGTGAATTGTTCAAAACGAGCAAAACAAAGTTACGCGGATCACTATCAGCGGCGATGATTGACACGAAAGCAAGTTGGGATGATCTAATTTCTCGCCACGCACCAGACGAGGCAACACGAAACAGCGTGCTACAAAACTCGCTGTACAAAAATCTCACTGAAAGGTTTGTCCATAGTCACGATTACATCGCTGTTGAGCGCTTGTATCAAGCGCACTCTTCTGGTGCTTACGACCTGATAATTGTTGACACACCGCCATCACGTAATGCTCTTACTATTTTGGACGCACCAAAACGAATGCAAGACTTCTTTTCAAGTCGGCTACTTAAATTGTTAACAGCAAACTCTCAGTGGCAGTTACTGACGCTTGCAGCCAAACCGTTTTACGAAATCGCCGACCGTTTACTCGGTAAAGGACTGTTGCGAGATGTTGCCGAATTCTTTACTTTATTTAGAACCATGGAGACTGGGTTTGTTGAACGAGCCAAAAAAGTTGAGGCATTGTTGCACGATTCTAAAACTTCGTTCGCAATCGTTACTACTCTTGAAGACGCGCCACTCAGTGAAGCCGAGTTTCTCAGCGCTGCACTCAAAGAGCGTAAGTTCTCAACTCATTTGGCGATTGCAAATCGAGTAATTCCAAAAGAACTTCAAGGTGAAGTATTAATTGCGCAGGCACATGTTCTCAAAAATGCACTAAAAAACACCGAATTTATTAGCGAACTCACTGATTTGTTAGTTAATACAGACACATCTTCAGACACATCTTCAGGAATTGATGAAGCAAATATCTCGAAACTTTTGACCCAGACCTTAGAGACAATCCAAAACCATGCGCAAGCGACAACAAAGATTTCCGAGATGCAGTCTGCGTTATTAGACCGCGTCGAAGGGTTCGCCGATCATTTTGCTGCCGCGCCAATGCTTGAAAGTGATATCGCGGACATAAATGGCTTGGTCACACTTGGTGAAAATCTAAATATCGTTTGAGCCAACACTGATCAGGCAGACTTAGAGCACCAACTATGCCAACGCTCGTCGAAATCGCCCACGAACACGGCAACACTGCTGAGCACGAATTGGCCCACCTTGGCGCGCTCGTTTCAGAGTGGGGAATGCTCGCAGATTTTTGTTTCGCCGACATGCTGCTATATCTACCAACCAAAGACAACAAATGGATTGTTGCTGCACAGGTGCGCGCCGCCACTGGTCAAACTCTTTACGAAACTGACTTAGTTGGTTTGACTGCCGATTCGGTAGAGATGGCGATGATCGCTCAAGCATTTACAACGCAAAAAGTTGTAACCGGCGAAATTCGAGTTGTGTCGCAAGTTGACCCCGTGAGTTTGATGGCGATTCCGGTGCGCTGCGATGACCGAGTCATTGCCGTGTTGACGCGTGAGTGGTCAACACGTAGCGGTCGAAAACCTGGACAACTCGAACGAACTTATCTAGCGATTTTTGATGATTTCACGAAAATGATTTCGACTGGATTGTTTCCATTTGAAGGTCGCGTCGCGGACGCAACTGTTGCTCCACGAGTTCGTGACGGCGTAATTGTTCTAGATGCTGATGCTCGCGTTCGCTACGCATCACCTAACGCAGTGTCGGCTATGCACCGCGTTGGAGTGAATGCAAACGCGGTTGGGCAGAGTTTGGCAGAACTTGGAGTTGCACAAACTGCAGCCCGAAATGCGTTTGAGCGACGCGAGCCAGTTGTCGAAGAAGTTGAGCAGACATCTGAAGTGACATTGCTAACTCGCACCATACCGACACTAAAGCGACTTGGTCGCGGTGTTGTCGTAACTGGTGGCGTGGTGTTGTTGCGCGATGTTTCAGAGTTGCGTCGCCGTGATCGGTTGCTGCTTACTAAAGATGCAACAATTCGCGAAATTCACCATCGCGTAAAAAATAACTTGCAGACGATTTCATCGTTATTGCGACTTCAAGCACGCAGGCTCAAAAGTGAAGAGGCAATTTCTGCCATTGCCGAATCGGTGCGACGAATTAGAACAATCGCACTCGTTCACGAAACACTGTCGCATGAGGCAGGCGAAGATATTTCGTTTGTTGAAATCGTGCGGCCATTGTTAAGACTTGTCGAAGAAGGACTGCAATCAACTGATCGGCCGGTTAAGTTCAGTGTGCAAGGAGACGGCGGGCGATTGCCTGCCACGATTGCGACGCCACTATCAGTTGTGATTCTTGAACTTCTGCAAAACGCGGTTGATCACGGGTTTCCAGAGGGCAGTGCGGGCGGATCTGTTCTTGTGACACTCAGTCACGATGACGAATCATTAGATATTCGTGTGACCGATAATGGTCGTGGACTGCGCAGTGATTTCAATATCAAAACTGCAATTGGACTGGGTTTGTCTATTGTTCGAACACTTGTAACTACTGAATTAGCAGGCACAATTCAGATGCGACCGGCTTTGATTGACGACTCAGTTGGCGAGCTAAAAATTGCGACCGATGGCGCAGGAACTGTCGTTGATCTAAAAATTCCGTTTACAGGAGAATAAATAATTCTTTCTGCGTTTGTATTGATGTTGTTAACGAACTAGGCGAGTAGGCGAGAGCTTCGTCGTTCGGCTGCTCGCTGGCGTCGAATATCTCGGCGCTCATCTTCTGACATTCCGCCCCAGATTCCCCAGTCTTGATTAGTTTCAAGAGCGAAATCTAGACATTTTCCGCGAACTAAACATTCGTCGCATACGACTTTGGCTTCAGAAATTTGTACTAGTGCGTTACCAGTTGTGCCAACCGGAAAAAACAATTCTGGGTCAGTGTCTTTACAAGAAGCCTCTCGCCTCCATGAATAGTCCGCTGATCCAAGGGCAAGGCTTGTTGCGAGAAAAGACATTTATTACTCCCCCTAAATCAAAGAAACTTACAAATCTGAACTTACTTTGCTCAGACTAGAGAGCAATTAGCGAGTTAGCAATGAAAAAAGAAAATATTAAATTGTTTTTATTTTGTGTAACTCGCGAACCTATTCTTGTAGCCTGCGGGCGTGACCCAAGTTATGGCACATCGCGGTGCGTCTAAGGTCGAGCAAGAAAATACAACCATGGCATTTCATCGAGCCCTTGAAATGGGCGCAGATGCTGTCGAACTAGATGTTCGCCGTTGTGCAACTGGCGAACTTATCGTGCACCATGACGCCAAGTTGAGTGATGGTCGCGTAATTATTGCAACCAAAAAAGCTGATCTACCAGACTATGTGCCGACTCTTAATGAGGCGTTAGATGCATGCGGATCAATGTGGGTAAATATTGAGATCAAAAATGATTCAAGCGAGCCAGACTTTGATCCAAGTGAGCGAGTTACTCGTGAAGTCGTTGAATTCTTGAAACAGCGCGGGTCGATAGAAAAGTGGCTAATTTCATCCTTTCGCCGCGAAACAATAGACACGGTAAAAAACTTAATGCCAGAACTCAAAACAGCGTGGCTGGTGATGACAATCGATAATGCAGAGCTTGAAATGATCGCCAAACAAATGGCGGACCAGGGCCATTACGCAATTCACCCATGGGTTAAATCACTAACCGAGCAACTTGTTGTTGTTTTTCACAAGCACGGATTAAAAGTCAACACTTGGACATGCGACAACCCATCGCGGATGAAAGAACTAATTGACTGGGGAATCGACGGAATCTGCACCAACGTGCCCGACCTCGCCCTGCAAGTCGGAGCCGCTAATTAGTGTTCGCTGATTAAACGATGATCGGTTTGACTAGGCGCAGTGCGTCAGGGCAATGTTCAATGTGTAATGAAATTTGCTCGCCTAGATAGTCGCCGTCTAGTTGATATGGAAACGGCGCTGGGAAATTAATTTTTATATCCTCAACATCTGTTTGAATGTCAACGCCCGACGAAACGCTGATGCCTTCGGTGCGTATTGCTTGCAGCATCGTGCGCACCATGTGTGGAGTTGTTAATTTTCTAAAAGTTACTGCGACAAGTTTCTTGTCTAAAGATGCCGCGGCCGACAAGTTCACGGATTTTTTACCAATGTATGTGTACGGATTTGAGTTGAGAGCAATAGTGAGGTAACCATTTGGTATTTTTCGTCCATCAATTTCGACATTGAAGTGTGGAAACTTGCGGTCGTAGGTTGCGAACCATGCCTGCATCGTAGAAAATGCAAACAGCGGCTGGCCAACTATCCGCTTGAGTGAAGCCCGGCGCTCAACAAGTTCAACAACTGCGGCGTCAAAACCGATGCCAGCATGAAAGCAGAAATAGCGACCGTTGGCGCGCCCCAGACTTATGGGGTGAATGTTGCCGTGGTCAAGTCCGGCGCCGAATTGTTGCAGGGCAACGACCGGATCATTGGCTGCGCCAAGACTGCGCACAAACACATTTGTTGATCCGCCAGGCAACATAATTAAAGCCGTGTTGCTTCCGGCCAGACCAGTGGCGACTTCGTTGAGAGTTCCGTCACCACCAAAGGCGGCGACCACTTCAACACCCCGCTGTGCTGCGTCTTGGGCGAACCTTGTGGCATGACCGCGTTCATTAGTTTCAACAACCTGAACGCTGTGATGGCGTGAGAGGTATTGATGTACCGCAACCGTGTTACGCGGAGTGACACTGGATGCGAACGAGTTCACAATGAGCAAGATCTGCAAGATCTTTTACGGTATCAGCGATTTGTGAGGAGATTTTTGCGTGGTTGTGGGTGAGATTAACGGTAAGAATATAAGTCATGAATATCGTCGTATGCGTAAAGCAAATCCCAGATCCAGCCAGCCCAGGTGCACTTGACGCCTCGACACATGCTTTGAAGCGTGAAGGCAAATTAATTCTTGATGAGTCAGATGCTTACGGTGTCGAGATGGCGTTGCAACTTGTAGCAACAGCCGGCGCAGGAGAAGTAAATATTGTTTCTATGGCGCCGAATGGTGAAACATCTGGAATGCGAACTGCATTGGCGATGGGCGCTGCAAAAGGTTTACTAGTTAGCGATCCTGCACTTGCTGGTTCGGATGCATTGACTACTGCAAAAGTTTTAGCGGCGGCGATCACAAAACTTGGTGGTGCTGATCTTGTTATTGCAGCAACCGAATCTTCAGATGGCTACACCGGCACAGTGCCAGAACAAATCGCTGAAGTTTTGGGTTTGCCATCTGTGACTTTTGCAAAGAAAGTAAAAATTGAAGGATCAGTTTTGAAAGTTGATCGTCAGAGCGAGTCTGGTTACGACGAAGTTGAGTGCACACTGCCTGCAGTAATCAGCGTTACCGCTGGTGTCGTTGAACCGCGTTATCCAAGTTTCAAAGGAATCATGGACGCAAAAAAGAAACCGCTTGATGTAGTAACTGCTAGCGATCTTGCCGTCACGCCAACAGGTTGGGCTGCCTCTGGGCAAAAAATTGCCACTGTCACTCAGGCTGAAGCGCGTAAAGCAGGCGAAGTTATTGAAGATGACGGCGAAGCTTTTGGCAAAATTGTCGCATTTCTCGAAAATTTAAAGTTGATCTGAAAATTCTGATAGAAGCTCATAGTAGAAAGCTAAAAACTTATGGCAATTAACAACATTTGGGTATTCGCACAAGGTACTGGCGGTGTTGCAACAACTGGAACACTCGAGTTGCTGACCAAGGCTCGCTCTCTTTCGAGCAAAGTCACCGCCTTTGTTGGCGGCGATGCAAGTGGATTCGCAGCATCACTCGGTGAACATGGTGCGACAAAGGTTTACGCAACAGGAGACCTCGCTGGCAAGTTGCCAGGCGTCGCTCTTTCTGCAGCGATAAAGACGATTATTGACGGCGGAGATTCGCCAGATGTGATTATGTTTCCGCAAAATTACGAGGGTCGCGACACGATGGCCCGATTGTCTGTGAAATTAAATCGCACATTGTTAACCAACAACATTGATATTGCTGATTCGGGTGATGGTGTAATCGCGACAACGCCAGTTTTTGGTGGAAACATTTTGGTTGAAACTGTATTTACGGGGCCAGGACCACATTTAGTTTCGTTTCGACCAAAAAGTTTTGTTGCCGAGCCTGCATCGGGCGGTACGCCTGAAATAGTTGCTGTAGCCGTGCCTGAGTTGGGCACGCAAGGCGGCGCACGCGTAGTTGCAGTTCACACCGAGCAAACAACTGGGCCGAAACTTGATGAAGCAGCAATTGTGGTTTCAGGTGGACGCGGACTTGGTGAGGCCGGCAACTACTCAATGATTGAAGATCTCGCAAAACTTCTTAAGGGTGCACCCGGTGCATCACGAGCCATCGTTGATGCTGGTTGGGTGCCTTACTCATATCAAGTTGGCCAGACGGGCAAAGTTGTCAAGCCAAGTGTGTATATCGCTGCTGGTATCTCTGGCGCGACGCAGCACATGGTTGGCATGAAGGGTTCGAAGAACATCATCGCGATCAATAAAGACAAAGAAGCGCCAATTTTCGGTATCGCTGATCTCGGTATTGTTGGTGATGTTCACAAAGTTTTGCCAAAACTTATTGAAGCCCTTAAATCTCGCTCGTAAAAAGCGACCTGTGGCGTAACTGCCGACTTGTTTGACTTAAGTTATAATCGTGGCAACTAAAAAGAAAATTCTTGTTGTCGCGGGAAACCTCTCGCATCTTGACCAGTTTGTAATTCACGGGCTTTTTAAAGAGCTATCAGATTCTGCTGCAGTGATTTTGGCGTTGTCACAATCAGAGTTTGAAGGCGAGCGTTGGGCGAAACTTCCGAGTGAATTTAAAAATAGTTTTGAAAAAGTTGTGCCTTATAAATATGATTCGAAATCTAAAAAAACTGGTTCGCAGTTGGGTGAAGCGTCAACTTTTAGATATAGAAATTCGTCGTCTGGTTACATGCAACGGGTGAAGAATAAATACTTTGCAGGTTTGCAAATTCCGAGTCGGTGGAAAACGATTCGAGGACTCTTGGCAATCTTCAGAAGCTTTGGCGAAGTGTGTGCTCGAGTGGTCAACGAATTACCGTCGTTGGCTCGCGGATCAAAGTTATTTTTTTGGTTCTGGTCTCGAGTTGCGGTATCAAAAATTTGTAAAAATTGTGGGTTGGCTGAACTTGCAGTACAACAATCGCCAGATGTAATTGTTGTATTGATGCAGCGACAGGCCGGCTTTGTAGTTGCGGCGATTGACGCTGGCGCTCGAGCAGGCATTCCGACGCTGTTGATACCTGTTAAGTGGGATAACGCATCGTCGAAAAGCCCGTTAGTAAAAAAACCCACGCGAATGCTAGTTTACAACCAGCAGCTTGTTGAAGTTTGCTCGCACATGCACAAAATGCCCACAAACTCAATAAGTGCAATTGGCAGTGTTGAGGTCGGCGCTAAAAGAGTTATCGCAGCGACGAGTCAGTCAAAAAACTTAGTACTCATTGGCAGCACTGCCGATGCTTCGAGTTCGGTGCCATGGCTCAACTGTGTCAGCGATGTACTTTCTCAAAAAAGTGAGTCAAAAAATCAGATTAAAACAATCTGGCGCCCTTACCCGACTGGTGATTCAAAAAGTTTGAGTTTCATGAACGAGTTTGTTGCATCGCATAAGCAATTTGAGCTTGATGACGACATAAAGCGGGGCATGTCTCATCGTGCTCAAAGTATTTCGTTTGATGATATATCTGCGGCGTACTTTAGATATTGCGAACTACTCAATTCGGCGGTGGTCGTCGTATCCGAGGGCACATCGGCGATTGTTGACGCTCGAGCTAGGGGAATACCAGTAATCTTTCCCGCCTTCAAAAAAGATGCAGTGATTGGTTCGCAGTGGTGCAACTTTATGGGTTGGGAGCATTTACGAGGGCTACTTACAACAACTGGTGTGTTCATTGCCGAAGATGAAACTGAGTTAGAGCAGCTACTTACTGATTTTCTAGAAAACCCAAGACGAATCGAGCCTGATAACTCAGGTGAAAATATTTTCGTTGATCACCGCAGTTACGCCCAACGAGTTTTAGATGCAGTGTCTGATGTACTGGCCGAAAAATCGGCTGTGCAAAAAACTAGTTAAACCAAAGGCCACGGGTAGTGACGACCTGAGGGGTCGACCGGAAATTTTGCGCCGTCGAGCAACCAATTCGCTCGCTCGGTAATCGCGATAACTTCTTGCTCGTTGAGCAGAGTTGCAACTTCAAGTGGCACGGTCTGAGTTAGTGGCTCAATTTTTTCGAGTAGTGAATCGGCGACTGCTTCACCGCCAAACTCCCAGATTACTGTTCGAATTTTAAAGTCTTGGGCGAAGCACAAACCGTGATCGATTCCCCAAACGCGTTTATCTTTATCAACTAATACGTGGCCCGATTTTCGATCGGTATTATTTGCAACGATGTCAAATGCACACATTGCTCGAAATTGATCATGCAAGTCTTGACGCTCCTCGAAAATCGCAAAATAGTGCTCGTCTGGGTTTGCTTCAATCAAGAGCTGAACTGAGCCTTCGCCGTGTGGACCGTCGCGCAAAATAGTTGGCGGCACAAAGTGCAGACCCATTGCTTCTGCCAAGCGGTAGGCCGCAACTTCACGCCGATGCAAACCAGGCTCAAAATCCCAAAGAGGTTTCTCTCCGCGCAGTGGCTTATAAATTGCCTTGACGGATTTTTCTTGATCAACTATTGAAACTAGAAACGTTGCATTGCTGCTATACGGCATGCGCGTTTCAATAGTCATCTCGCCGCGAAGCAAGTGGCTAATTACTTCTGAAGAATTATCTAATTCATTCGCGGACACAAATGGCCATCTTTATTAATCGGCCGACCGCAGAAAATACAAGTTGGCCGACCCGACGCGATCACACTGTCTGCGCGTTCGCAAAATGCAGCAGCCTGCCCACGAGTTATGTTGGCACGAATTCTTGAAAGATCTTGTTGATCAATATTTTCAAAGTCGTTCTCATCGTCTGAGGCAGCATCGATTTCGTCTAGTTGAATAACCAACCGATCGCTGATTGAGTCGTATGCCAAGCCGACGGTGCCAAGTACAAACTCGGGCTCAATTGGCATTGACAATTGCATCGCATCTTCAATCGGTCGTTGCGAAATATCTGGCGCATCGGCGAGAAGTTTGCGTAAGTATTCGGACATCGCTGCGACTTGCTCTTTTTCGCACTTTATTGTGATTCGTTGCCCATCGGCACGCACTTGCAACACGAATGTTCGCTGACCTGGTTCGCCGAGT
This sequence comes from Actinomycetota bacterium, assembly GCA_026393655.1. Classification (GTDB taxonomy): domain Bacteria; phylum Actinomycetota; class Acidimicrobiia; order Acidimicrobiales; family Ilumatobacteraceae; genus BACL27. The sequence continues at coordinate 9,158 of JAPKZT010000343.1, forward strand.
GCGCCAGTTGTGAATGTGTCAGTTGTGTCAAACTCAAAGAATGAACTCATGACATCCGCAATTCGGATAGATCGCCACCTGTTGAATTAACAGTCAGCACTACCGGCCCGAACGCCGAATATGAAACGGCGCTTACAGAGCAAGTGCTAATAACGATGCGTTGAAATAAATCAAGATGAGTGCCCATCGCATGAGCGACTGCGGCTTTGATTGGGTCAGCATGCGAGAAACAAATCACGACACCGCCTTGATGTTTTGTGCGTAATGCGTCAAGTGTTGTCGTCATCCGAGTCTGCATCTGCGTGAAACTTTCACCATTTGGAAACCGAAAAGTACTTGGCGCACGTTGAACAGTTGACCACTCGGGAAGTTTCATTAGTTTGCTGAGTTCTTTGCCTGTCCAGTCGCCAAAATCACATTCGAGCAGACCTTTTTCGATGATTACTTTCTGTTTCAAAAGTTTGGCGGTTGGTGCTGCGGTCTCGCGCGCGCGTTCTAACGGCGAGGCATAGATCGCGGTGACATTTTTGAGTTTGCTAAGCCGTTGCGCGACCTCGTTGGCCTCTTGCGTGCCGGTATCGCTGAGGTGTAGGCCTTTTGCCCGACCAGGAAGCAACTTGCCTGTGCTCGGCGTTTTGCCATGCCGAACCATGATTATCAGCGTCGACTTCGGGGCGTTTGATTTTTTGTTTTTGCTACTCATTGGCAGATCTTCAAACTATCGGCACAGCGCATAATCTCGTGTCGTGCCCAAACATGATGAACTTGACAAATTAGCAATTGAAATAATTGACTGTCACAAATGCGCACGCCTAGTTAAATGGCGAGAAAAAGTCGCTCTCGAAAAGCGCGCCGCATATGTGACCGAAAATTACTGGGGTAAACCGATAGTTGGCTTCGGTGATAAGCAGGCTCAAGTTTTAGTTTTGGGATTGGCCCCTGGTGCGCATGGCGCAAATCGCACTGGTCGCGTTTTTACTGGTGATCGCAGTGGTGACTGGTTGTATCGCGCCATGCACAAAGCCGGCTTGGCGTCGCAACCAGAATCAATTTCGCGTGACGATGGTTTGACTCTTCATAACGCATGGGTCACATCGGCAGTTCGCTGCGCGCCGCCCGCCAACAAGCCGACACCGGGCGAGCGCAAAAAATGTTCATCGTTTCTGACACGAGAACTTGCAATGCTGGTGAACGTCAAAGTAATTATTTGTCTCGGTTCTTTTTCGTTTCAAGCAATCTGTGATGAGTTAAAGATTCGCCCGAGACCTAAGTTCGGTCACGGTGTTGTTGTCGATCACGAGAAATATAAAATCGTCTGCTCATATCATCCGAGTCAGCAAAATACATTTACGGGCAAACTCACTGAAAAAATGTTTGACAGTATTTTTAAAACAGCGCTAAAACTAGCGCGCTGAAATTATCTCGCTGAAGTTATATCTATAAAGCGAGAAGTTCGCCAAGTCCGTAGATGACAGAAATTGCGGCTAGAAATAATCCGAACACTCGTTGAAGTTTTTTGTCGCTCATCTTGAGCGCCATCTTCGACCCGAATGGCGCGCCAACCACAACGCCAGCGGTTAACCAAAGTGCGAATCGCCAATCAATACCATTTTCTATCGCATGCGTGATTGTTCCAGGCACCGCGAAACATCCAACACAAATCAGCGATGTTGCAACGGCATTCTTAATCGGAAGTCTCAGCCACTTGCGAAAGAGTGGAACCATGATGATTCCACCACCGAGTCCGAGCAATCCTGATAATCCGCCAGCAGCGATGCCAGTAAGTACTGCAAGAGTGTTTTGTGATTTTTTGATTGTCGCCACCTCGCCCGCCAAATCTTTCGGTGCAACACTGCGAATCATATTGATTGCACTCCACATCAATAACAACGCGGTCAATACCATCAGCAAGTGGCCATTGCCCGGCACACGTGGTGATACCCACGCACCGACAACAGCGGCAACGATGCCACTAGGCGCGGTGAACGCAATGACTCGCCAGCGAATTAGTTCGCCATGGCGATAACGCCACGAGCCGGTTACGGCGCCCGGCAAGATCGACGGCAATGTTGTGCCAACGGCGAGTGCAGCCGAGCAACCAAGCGCGCGAATCGCAGGCGTAGAGATAACTGCGCCGCCGACACCAAAAGTTCCCGACATCAAACCAGTAGCAACGCCGGCGATCAGCGTTAATGCGTCACGCAACAAACTAGTTTCCATTTAGTTAACGCCGGCTAGATCTCGTTAATGCGCCGCAGGCAAAGTGCCATCGGCTTTTTTCTTTGGCGCAGGCACACCAACGCTTACAGCCTTGTTGGCAAACTCTGGCCAGCGTCGACGACTTACAATGCTCAACAACCGCAACAATTTCATCGCTGTCGCATCTGTTTCTGCAGGACGTGCAATTATTGAACCGTCTTTGATCATTCGGGTCATAACTTCCTCACCCAGTTCGGTTCGCACCACACAAAGTGTCCAGTCGTTATCTTCACCGATGCCACCAGTTGAAATGTCTGCGTGCTCTGCTGCAAAGTCTGGACACATCTTGCAACCCTCGCGCGTCCACTTGTGACACTCTTTTAGATCAATCTCGTGATACGAGCCGTCGCGCATCCAGATTTGAAACACGCCCTTGATATTCATCTTGACCATTTCTTCTTTTTTCAAACCGTATTTCGCCAAGAACAGTTCTTCAAAAATTGCATCGTCAAAAGTTTTTGAACAAAGCAAACCAATATTGAACAAAAATGGTTTGCCAATCTTTCCTGCTTTACGCTTCCACATAATTGGCAATGCCGACGATTGGCAACTCATGCCGACAAGTGCGAGACGATTCAAACCTTCTTTTTGTGCATCACGAATCGCCAAAGTGTTCGCCGAATATGTGTATCGACTTCCTGAAGATGCGAGCACTTCTTCTGGCGTGCGAGCAAGACCCGGCAACGCCTTCCACGATGATCCATCGCCTTCAACAAAACTTGTCAATGCCGCGTCGATGTAATCATGTTTCAATAACCAAATCAACATCGCACCCACGAAACCACCATCCTGGCCTTTTTTGTGAGTCTGCTCGTCGGCGGCACGCACCATTAATAGTTGCCTGTACTGGCCATACATTTCTTCGTCTTTGCGCTCGCGACCGAACAGGTGCATATCTGCCTCAGGCTCCCATGCGCGAAACCGTGGGCATGCGCGCGTGCAACTCGTGCAACCTTTTTCGCCGTGACCACAATTATCAAGACCAAGATCTTCTTCTAAATGAAATGGTTTGTACTTACCTTCTTCATGTTCATAACCGATCACATCATGCGGACAAGAAATTACGCACGCAGCACACCCAGTGCACAAGCCAGTATTAATTACTTCTTCGTAAAGTTCTTTCCATTGATGTGTCCAACGCTCGGTTGCTGCTGGTGGGTTATCTGTCAAAGTCATGCTTGAACTTTAGGCTGTTGAGCAGGGTCTGCCCCTAACCAAGCAATTTCTAACGAAGCGCGCGTCTGACTCGTTCGCTTGCTTGAAGTGAAATTTTTCGCCCGAGACGATCTGAAACTTCGAACTCGTTGTGCACTTGCGCATCAATAGTTGAGATTTTTGCGTGGTGGATGACTATTTTGCTTCGTGCCAAACCTGCGGTGATGTCCCGCAATAATCCTTGGCGATCGGCGCCTTCAATGCGCAAGATCGAGTGCCACGGGTGTGCACTCTGATCAATGGTTCAATGGTCACTGAAAGATTCAATGAACCGCGTTGAACATTTGAGATTCGCCCGCGCAGCGAGTCACTAACAGCGCCGTCTAGCGTGACCAAGTTTGGCTTTTGTGCACTGCGCACAATAAATGTGTCGAGAACCGCACCGTCAGGCCAAGTTGCAATGTCGGCATTGATTACATTCAGTTCAAGCGATGCCAGTGCCCCCGACAATCTGGCCAATAATGCAGAACGGTCTTTCGTCGCAATATTGATCATCCATTCATGTTCAGCAGTCACAGATCCGCGAACTGCAACCCGAGCCTGTCCAGGGCGCGGAAGTGGCTCGACAAGTTCTGCATGACGAACGAGTTCTTCGGCTGAATGCGTCAGCACGTAGCTCGCCGGCGCATTTGCGATTCGCGCATGGATATTTGTATCTGTTGCGAGCGCTTGAGCAGCCCGCATTCTTGCTTCGAGTGGGTCGTTAGAACTTGAGTCGATCAAATCTGGGTGTGCGAGAACCTCTTGCACACCAGTAACGATCTCCAATAGTGCAAGATGTTGTGTTTCGCTGAGGTTGTCGCGAGCAATCAACAATTGTCGACACTGCTCTACAGCCTTTGGGTTTTTCAGATGATTTGCGATCTGAGTTACTAATCGACTCGTAATCTGCAATGGTTCGGTTTGAGTGATTGAGTGCAACATCGCACTGCCTTCAACCAGTAGAGAAATTTCTGAAGTAGTCGCAAGATCTAAATCGAGGCGGCGAATCGCCTGCGCCCAATCTGCGCCAGCATCATTAATGTCTTTGGCGAAAGCCGCAAGAACTATTTCATCAGATTCAGTCGTTGTGAGTGATGCGTTTGAACAAACTGCATCAACGGTTGCGAACCTAAGCGCATGTGTCGGATCAAGTTCGGTGGCATCACTTGAGCGCGCAGACATTGCACTGGCAACTTCAGGCAACGCCCGAGAAATCAAACCAACCGTGTCAAGAAATCGCCACGATCGAGCCGAGCCATAACGCAACACGCGAAGCAAACCGATAGTTGCTTGTGTGTTCCAACTAAGAGTTGCATTTCGATGAAGTGCAAACCAATCGAGCATCTTGTCATTGGGCCGAGCATCAGATACGAGTAGTGCCGTATCAAACCCGAGTTCAACAAGCATGCTCACAGGTGGCGTGCTATTCAAAGAGATGACTCCGTCGTTAACAGAAAGCCATCCGTTCGCAGGTTCTTGAGAAACTAAATCAGAATCCTCAGTTGCTGATAGTTCTTTGCCAAGTCGCCAACGCAATAGTGGTGGTGCGATCAATGTTGTTACGAGCACTACAACTAAAAGCGCACCGTATAAATCTTTGTTAAGAACACCCGTGCGCAAACCGATTGTCGCAAAAATTAAACCCACTTCACCACGAGGCAACATGCCAACGCCGATTGCTAACTTGTCGGCTCTCACGCCAAATGCTCCAACAGAAGAAATTAGTTTGCCAAAAATAGCAACTGCGCTTAAGGCCGCGGCGATGCCGAGAACTTTTGCGTTGGCCATACTTGAAATATCAGTGTTGATACCGATGTTGAGAAAAAATATCGGGATGAAAATCTGACCAAGTGAGTTGACATCGCGTTCAACACGCTCGTGCGCGGTAATCCGCCGTAACGAAAACCCAGCGACAAACGCTCCGATGATTGGCGCGAGATGTGCGGCGTCGGCTAGCACAGCAAATCCAAGCGTGATACCGATTGCGACAACTGGGATTGTCGCAGATGATTTGCTGAGTTTTGCAATTCTTGAAAACAGTGCCGGAAATATTGCTAACCCAATTGTGCTGGTGATCAATAAAAATACGATCGCCAGCGCTGTCGTCGAAGCGATTGTGCCGATGCCAACTGAGCCGCGTTCAACGATGCGCGTGATAACTGTCAAGATAATCAAACCCAAAACATCGTCGGCTACGGCGGCGCCAAGAACAATGCGCGCTTCAACAGTCGCTAGTGCGCGTAAGTCACCAAATACTCGCGCGGTGATGCCGATGCTTGTTGCAGTTAGTGCTGCGCCCAAAAACAGTGAAGGCATAATCTCATTGCCGAACAAAAAGCCGGTGCCGATGCCCAAAACCATCGGCGCAACAACACCGATTACGCCAACAAATAGTGACGCGCGACCAACATTTTTCAATTCGACAACATCGGTCTCTAGACCAACTTGGAGTAATAAAAAAATTACGCCAAGTTCGGACATCACGTACAAAATCTCGTTTGCGTTAACTAAACCAAGAACCGAATTGCCGATCAATATTCCGGCCAAGATTTCACCGATTACTGCGGGTATCGCCAGTCGGTCCGAAACTTCGGCGGCGATTTTGGCAACGATTAAAATAATCGCCAAGTCAAGCAACACACGGCTGATATCGAGGCCACTGTTCGCGTTAGTTGCCGCCGAGTTGCCCAAAAAATATACGAAATCGGCTTTCACAATGAGACTAACTATACGAGTCTTATGTTGCGGGAGTTTTAACAGTCTGTTTAAATTGCGAGCAGATTGTGATTTATCACGTTGCCAAGTTGTTACGCATGGACTTTGGGGTTCAAAATCAGTAAGACTATTTGAATGCTGACTTACACCCCTGAAGCCGAAGCCCGTCGAGAAGAAATTCGTGCTTGGCTCAAAGAAAACCTTCCACCAAAATGGTTTGACAAAAGTTATGAGATGACATCGGCTGAGCGCAAAGCGTTCAATGACACTTGGCCTGACAAATTATTTGCGGGCGGATGGATTTGTGCGACTTGGCCAAAAGAATATGGCGGCAAAGGATTGAGCACATTAGAGGGCGTTGTTCTGGCCGAAGAATTTGCAAACGCTGGCGCCCCGATGCGCGCAGATTTTTTTGGTGACACACTTGTTGGCCCGACATTGTTGCAGTGGGGCACCGAAGAACAAAAAAAAGAATTCTTGCCGAAGATCTTGAGTGGCAAAATGCGTTGGTGCCAAGGTTTCAGCGAGCCAAATAGTGGCAGCGATCTTGCGAGTGTAAAGACGACTGCTGTGCTCGACGGTGACGAATGGATTATTAACGGACAAAAAGTTTGGACAACACAGGGTCACCACGCAGATTATTGTTTCTTGCTCACTCGAACTGATAAAGACTCACCAAAACACAAAGGCATCTCGTATTTATTGGTTCCGATGAAACAACCTGGCATTGAAGTGCGCGGTATTACCCAGCCAGATGGCACAGCAGAATTTTGTGAAGTGTTCTTCACTGACGCACGGTGCCCGAAAGACAATGTTGTCGGCGGCATTAATAACGGCTGGAAGGTAGCCAATAGCACGCTTGCATTCGAACGTGGCATGAGCGCAACAACCGGCTATCGCCGATTCGAAGAAGAATATAAGTTGTTCGTTGCTCAAGCCAAAGTAAACGGCAAAATAAATGACGCTTCAATTCGTCAACGATTGATGAAGTATTACGCCAAGATTCAAATCTTACGATTTAACGGTTTGCGCTCGCTTGGTTCAACACTGGCTGGCACAAAAGATTTTGGTGTGATTGCTCTCGGTGCGAGCAACAAAATGTTTTGGTCAGAAATGCATCAGAGCGCAATGGAACTCGCACTCGATATCTATGGCCCGTATTCAATGCTGGTTGATACTGGCCCTGAGACTGGCACTTGGCCAGGTGCGTTGCGCGATAAGCGACGTGCCAGTTATCCAGCGTCACCAATGATGTCGAGTTTCTTTTTTTCGCGCTCAGAAACAATTTGGGGTGGCACAAGCCAGATTCAGCGCAACATCGTTGGCGAGCGAGTTCTGGCATTGCCAAAAGAACCAAAACCTGCAGGCGGCGAGTGCTAGCATTAAAACACCATGAACTTTCAAACTTCGATTCGTTCTGGCTTTCAGAATTACGCAAATTTCAAGGGCCGTGCTTCGCGAGCTGAATATTGGTGGTGGGTTCTATTCACGGTGATTCTTGGTCTGGTTGGTTCTTCAATTCATTCGTCGCTGGGTAATACAGCATCGTTTGTCACGCTGTTGCCGACGCTTGCGGTAGCGGTCCGCCGAATGCATGACACTGACCATGCGGGCTGGTGGATATTCGCACCAATTTTCAACTTGGTTTTAGGCTTGCGTCAAGGTGACACAATTGCGAATCGTTTTGGTCCGCCACCGCCGCCAGCAAATATTTAATTTCGCGTTTAGTATTTCGGCACTCGTCGTTGGTAGATGCCGCCAAGCAGCGGCGAACTCAAAATAAAGTCTGCGCTGGCTCGGTTGCAAGCCACCGGGATATTCCAGACCACGGCAATACGCAACAAAGCCCGAATATCAGGGTCGTGCGGTTGCGGCTCAAGTGGATCCCAAAAAAATAACAACACATCAATGCCACCATCAGAAATTCGTGCGCCAATTTGTTGATCGCCGCCCAGTGGCCCACTGCGCATTCGTTCGAGTGTTAAACCCGTGCTGTCGGCAATTAATTTACCTGTTGAACCAGTCGCAATTAGCGTGTGTTTCTTCAATTCATCTTTATGCTCAGTTGCCCACTCGAGCATTTCGCGTTTCATATTGTCGTGAGCCACAAGTGCGATACGTTTTGTGGCTGGGCTTTCAATGCTCGTCATCTCATGGGAGGTCATAAATGAAGGTTACGCCAAAACTCAACTCAGACTTGACTGCATCACGGATAATTACGACACCAATCGGCAAACTTACTTTGGTTGCGTCGGCAAAAGGTTTGCAGCAAGTTATTTTTGGCGCGAAAAAGTTGCGCAGTGCGCGCACTGTGTCTTCAAAAGCAAATGGATATCTAATTCAAACCGAGCGCCAGTTGCGCGAATATTTTGCGGGTAAGCGTAAGAAGTTTTCAATCAAACTCGATATTTCTGGCACCGAGTTTCAAGAGTCTGTTTGGTTTGCGTTAAATAAAATTGCGTACGGTGAGACGATCTCGTATGCGCAGCAAGCACGACTCGTGCGCAAGCCAAAAGCATTTCGTGCAGTTGGCTCGGCTAACGGCAAGAACCCGGTGGCGATTGTGCTGCCATGTCATCGTGTTATTGCTTCGAACGGCACTCTCGGTGGTTACGCCGGTGGGCTAGCGATCAAGCGCAAACTGCTAGCACTCGAGACTAGTAAAACGCACTAGTGGACTAGAGAATTAGTGAGGCTGAGTAAAGCCGAAGCACTCGCGTAAATATTCGTCACGCAACGCAACCTCGGGCGCACCAATAGATACGACTCGTTGGGCTAACAGCATCACTGTGTTTGCATTGTCGGCATCTTGCAATTCGTGCGTGGCCATCACAACGGTCACACCCCGCGCACGCTCATTTGCGATTATCTCGGCGACTAGTTTTCTTCCGTTGATGTCGAGGCCGGCTGTCGGCTCGTCAAGCAATAAAATTTCTGCCTGTCGTGTTAAAACTTGAGCCAAATGGGTGCGTTGCTGTTGGCCACTTGAAAGATCGCGGAGCGGTTTCTCAGCAAATTCAATTGCGCCAGTTCGCTCGAGTGAGGTTTGTAAAATTTTTCTATCTTCCAATGATTCACGAGTGAATAACCCAAGATTTGCAAATCTGCCCATTGCCACGACATCGCGTGCTCGAAGTGGAAGAGTGTGAGATGAAATTGGATGTTGTGGTAAATATGCAACTCGGCGCGGAGACTTGCCAGGATCACCATCAAGAATCTTCACTGAACCCGAAATAGGTTTGAGCATTCCGGCCAAAGTTTTGAGGAGTGTTGATTTGCCAGACCCATTCGTACCAATTAAAACGACTAGTGCACCTGGCGAAGTCGTGAATTCAATATTCGCAACAACCGTGTGTTTGCCAAAACCAATCGAAAGATGAGACGCGAGAATTGTTTTAGTGGGCATGAGAGTGTTCATGCTGGTGAGGCAACTCATCATGGCGTAAGTTGCGGCTTCTTTTGATTTCTGTGGCGACAGCCCCGATAGCAAAAATTGATACGGCGACAAGCACGATGCTTGCACTAGCGGCAAGTTCGAAATGAAAGCTAATCAAGAGCCCTGAATAACTTGCAACGCAGCCAATGACACTTGCAATCAGCATCATCGACGAAATCCGTCTAGCGAATAATACGCCAGTCGCCGCTGGAGCGATAAGCATTCCGAGTACGAGCAATGTGCCGACAGTTTGAAAACTCGCAATCACAGTGAGCCCAATCATTGCCATCATTAAGTTCTGAAAAAATGTCACGTTAAACCCAGATGTCTGTGCAAGTCCATCGTCTACTGACATCAGCAAAAATGGTCGCCTCGCGAAAACTCCGATTGCAATAACAACCAAAAGTGCGATGCCTTGCCAAACTAGGTCAGTTGATTTAACTGCTAAAGATTCGCCAAACAAGATGTGATCTAAATCTTCTGGAAATTTCGGTGATGAAGATGTAATTAGAACACCTAATGCGAGCATGCCGACAAAAAGCAAACCAATTGCTGTGTCACTTGAAAGTTTGTAACGACGCGTAACAAGATTGACGCCTCCCATCATTACGGCGGCGCCAATGGCTGCACCAATGATCCCCGAAACTCCAAAAATTAATGCGGTTGCAATACCAGGTAGAACGCCGTGGCTTAACGCGTCGCCGACAAACGCTAAACCTCGAAGCACGACGAAAGTACCTGCAATCGCACAGGTGATTGCCACGAGCATGCTGGCCAGTAAAGCCAAGCGCAAGTTTTCATTTTCGACAAACGGTGCAACGAAAATTTGATTCACATCCTCACCCTAGCAATAATGAGAATCATTCCCAACATGGCGAGCCGGTTATCGTCGCGCTGAAAACTAGTTAGATCGGGTCGCTAACGCGCTCGAGAGTGACTTTTAGACCACCCAAATCTGGTCTAGTCCAGATCATGTGGCCATCGGCGTCGAGGCGCCGCGTGACTTCGATTCCGGGCAAACCAACTGGTCGCAAGATGAAAACGCCATCTTCGTAACTTGCAACCACATGAATCGGTGTTTTGAAGTCAAAGACCCAGACATCATGCACGCCGTTTTCTTCAGTGCCATCGGCGCGAGCATCGGCGATTGTGCCGCCACCACAGTCAACAATTCTGTCGCCGCACTGCTCGATGCGCTCTGTATAAAACATGATCCGGTCATCGGCAGCCACGCTGACACCAGCACGCTCGGCGCGAATCGTCTTCCAAATTCCGCGAAGGTCGGGGGCACCTTGCACGAGCGGTTCAGTGCAATTGCCAAGAATTAACGGAGGAAATGTTTCGCCATAACCGCCCGGCGGCGTGTGAGCCACAGGAATTTGATGTGCCTTCATCGTCGCGCAATATTATTTTGGCGCACTGACGAAAACGTTTGCGCGAGTTGTTTAGACGCCGAGCGTCTTGGTGATGATATCGGTGAGCACTTTCATTTCGATCTCGCCGCTTCCTCGAAATGCGACTTTGCCACTTGAATCAATCAACACAAAAAATGGAAACCCAGAAACACCCATCGCCCCTGCGGCTGTTTTTTCTGCACTGTCGGCCATTACCGGCCAAAGTGCCGGAAACTCTTCACGAGCCAACCACTCAGAAGGTGGAAAGTTTGGCGATGCTGGATCAGTTGAAGTGGCGACAGCAATTACATCAACGCCGCTTGGCACAAGACCATCTTGATTCCATTTCACGAGCAACGGCACTTCACGCTGACAGTGCGGGCACCAGTGCGCAAGAAACACAAGCAGAGTCGGTGCGCCTGGAGTCGTGACGATCTTGTTTCCGGTGAAACCTGCTCCAGTCAGTACTGGCGCGGTCATGCCGACGGCTTTATCAGCAGCACCATCTGCATAAGCCGGCAGAACATCACCTGAAACTTCAACAGCATGAAACTCGTCAACCCCTTGTGCAACTTCTTTGGTGCCCGACTGGCTGGCAATCGCAACGATCGCCATTACTGCAATCGCGGCGACAATGCCACCGATTAGCCAAAAAGTTTTATTCGATCCTGATGAATTAATTTTTTGTGAGTTCATTTTTTCTCCTGTGGTGAAAGTGTAACTAAAACGATTGTCGCCAGAAACGCAGTGAAAGCCATGAATGAAAGTGTGACGAAGCCAAAGTTTTCGAACCAAATAAATTCGCATGGCAGTTTCGCATCGCAAACGCCTGCATCTAAATCTGGAAAGCGCTCGAGAAACCAGTGATATGTCGAAACCGATCCGCCAGCGAGAGCGAGCACAACAGCCACGATTTTGGTGAACTTAAACTTTTTGAAATTTGCAGCAACTAGCAAAATCGCCAACGGGTACATTGCTGATCGTTGAAACCAACAAAGCCGACATGGTTTGTAGTGCACTATCTCAGAGAAGTACAGACTTCCGAGCATTGCCGTTGTAGTAATCAAGGCCGCAAGTGGCAACGCAATCTTTTTAACTTCAGTTAAAAAACTGTTGGCTTTGATCAGGCGGGCGATCAAGACAATCACACTAAAAACCAAGGTACCAAGACTCAGCATCGCAAAGAAAAGTTCAAAGACTTCGTTATTCATAGTGTGCACTACGCTAATTGCCAGAAACCCATTCAAGAATGAACCTGATTATCAAACGGGAGTAATGAAAAATGTCAAACCTCAAACAACAACTTAAGGATGACTTGACTGCATCAATGAAGGCGCGCAATGAAGTCGAGACTTCGACGTTGCGAATGACTTTGGCTGCGATTATGAACGCCGAGGTTGCCGGCGACCAGGCAGTTGAACTATCGAACGACCAGGTTCAAAGTGTTGTGCGGGCTGAGGCAAAAAAACGTGCCGAATCAGCAGACATATATAAGGACGCAGGCCGCAATGAAGCCGAAGCCGCAGAACG
>JAPKZT010000222.1 GCA_026393655.1 Actinomycetota bacterium
CCGTCGCAACCATTTTTGCGCGCGACGCAAATGGAATAATCGATGTGCAATGCAAAAGATCAACTTCGCCAGTCGCACGTTCAACGCGTGGAGCACGAAATCGAAGTGACGCTTCGTAAAGAGCAGCGCCATGCAATGCAAGCTGCTGCACTTTTATTGGTGGCGCATACGACGTGGATGGCTCGCCTTTATTGTTTCCCGCTACACCAATGAGTTGTACATCGGGTCGCGCTACCGACATTGCCTTGGCGATTTCGATTGCCGATGTGGCGGTTCCGCCTGGCACTCGGTGCCAACATTGCTCTAATGAGTAAGCCACACGCACGCCTTCTATTCTGCCCGTCTTGGCTTCGTATCGGGTGAACAGCCGGTATTGATAAGCACTGCAATTTCGGTCGTACGATGTACATACCCGTATGAGCGAAAAGTCTTCATCGCCGAAATTTTGGAAAGACCGTGTCGTCGTCGTCACCGGTGGTAACGGGTTTCTTGGACGAAATGTCGTTGATGCTTTCAGCCAAGCTGGTGCAAAAGTTATCGCACCGCGGCGACGCGAAGCAGATTTAACGCAGCCAGGTGTTGCCCTTGAGTTATTTACAAAGCACAAACCAAGTCACGTCGTACATCTCGCGGCGCGAGTCGGCGGCATCGGCTACAACCAGATTGCACCTGCTCCGCTTTATCTCGACAACTTGATGATGGGCACTCATACGATCGAGGCTGCTCGTGCAGTTGGCGTTGAAAAAACAATTTTGCTCGGCACCGTTTGTAGTTATCCAAAATTTACGCCAGTGCCATTTCGTGAAGAATCAATTTGGGATGGATACCCCGAAGAAACCAATGCTCCGTACGGCATCGCCAAAAAAGCATTGCTAATTCATGCGCAGGTCAACGCTCAACAATACGGTCAGCGTTTTGCATTTTTGATTCCAACAAATCTTTTTGGACCAGGAGACAAGTTTCATCCGGACGTATCGCATGTGATTCCTGCGCTAATTAAGAAATGTGTTGAGGCTAAAGAACAGAATCTCGACAAGATTTCGGTATGGGGAACCGGCTCGGCAAGTCGAGACTATTTATATGTAAAAGATGCAGCCCGTGCGATTTTGTTGGCTGGCGAACTTCATGATTCAAGTGAGCCATTGAACCTTGGCAACAACCGCGAGATCACAATCCGTGAAACTGCCGAAACAATTGCGCGCTTAGTTGGTTTCACTGGTGAACTCGTTTGGGATTCATCCCGACCAGATGGCCAACCAAGACGCCGTGTTGATGCATCTCGTGCCGAACGCGAACTCGGATGGCATGCAACAATGGATTTCGAAGATGGTCTGCGTGAAACAGTTAAATGGTTTATCGCAAATCGCCAAGAAGCATTACATCTACCGTCGTAATTTTTGTGACTTTTCCTCCACCGCAAGTTCCGCCGCCGCTACCGCGTGCCAGTCAGTCGGCACCAAAAAGTACCGAGCCGGTGCGCGAACAGAATTCTTCAAAGCGTACAAATAATCCACGGCCACCATTTAGAAAGTCATCGCGTCAAAGAACACAACAAAGTGCAAGAACTAGTCAAACTAGTTTTACTAATGCAATTGTCGCAATCAACGTTGGCTTGTATTTATGGATGTCGGTTACGAATTTTGCTGTAACTTCAAACAATTTTGTAATTTCAAGATATTTTCTTGAGCAAGGTGAGTGGTATCGATTAATTAGTTGCGGGTTTGTGCACTTTGGTTTATTTCATGTTGCAATGAACATGATGCTCGCCTATCAACTCGGCCAAATGTTCGAGCCAAGAATCGGCTCATTGCGTTTTGGATTGCTTTATTTCGCATCACTTTTAGGTGGATCAGTCGGGGCGCTTGTAATGAGCCCTGATGCGATGACGGGTGGTGCATCAGGAGCCGTGTTCGGGTTAATGGCGGCAGCAATAGTCGGCATGCGCCACGAAGGACTCAACCCGATGCGAAGTGGTCTTGGCATTACTTTTGTAATCAACTTGGTCATTACACTTACGATTCCAGGAATTTCGATCGGCGGTCATTTTGGTGGTGCCATAGCTGGAGCCATCTGTGGTGCCGTTGTGCTTGCTCCAAATAGTTGGCGATTGCCAAAATGGCTAGGCA
>JAPKZT010000312.1:0-1853 GCA_026393655.1 Actinomycetota bacterium
CTCTCGAAGATTGTTTAGAAGAATTAGTCGGTGAGATTGGTGACGAACACGATGACGACGACGTTTCAGTACAGCGACAACCGAATGGCGACTTTTTAGTGGCAGGCGTAACGACGATCAGCCGTGTTAACGAGGTTCTTGAGTCGCAGATTAGTGAAGACGAGTATGACACCGTTGGTGGGCTTGTGTTTGGCTTACTAGGTCATGTGCCGACGGTAGGAGAGTTTGTAGTCGAGCATCAATGGAACTTCCGAGTCGAACAGCTAGATGGTCGTCGAATTCAGACAGTGCGAATTTCGTCCGTCAAGTAGTGCCGATTAGTCTCAAATTATGGAAATTTCGCTTCGCGGCAAAACTGCACTTGTAACAGGAGCCTCACGTGGAATTGGTGCCGCAATTGCGAAATCATTTGCGGAAGCCGGAGCGCAAGTAATGCTTTCTTCCCGCAAAGAAGAGTCGCTGCGGGCAGTCGCCAATCAGATTGACGGGGAAACCGATGTTTTTGCCGCAAATACCGGAGACATTGAACAAGGTCAGGCCTGCGTCGACGCAACGATGAAACGTTTTGGCAAAATCGATATTTTGGTTAACAACGCGGCGACGAACCCGTATTACGGGGCCACTCTTGGTGTCGACTCAGCGCGTTTCGATAAAACCTTTCAAGTTAATTTAAGAGGCCCTCTGTTTTGGAGTCAGGCAGTATTCAATGCGTCAATGCAAAAGAATCCGGGTGTGATTTTGAATATTGCGTCTGTAGGTGGGCTTCGTGCTGAGCAAGGACTTGGTGTCTATAACTTGACCAAAGCCGCGATCATTCATCTCACATCTCAGTTGGCGTGTGAACTTGGCAAGACACGCGTGGTTGGTATCGCGCCGGGATTAGTTAAAACGTTATTTGCGTCGGTGCTGGTTGAGAACTTCGGCGACAAGCTCGCTGCAGCCTTGCCGACACAGCGTCTCGGCGAGCCACAAGACATCGCCAACTTGGCGCTATTTCTTTGCTCAGATTTAGCATCTTGGATAACTGGTGAAACTTATGTCATTGACGGCGGCGCAGGGGTCCGCTCAGGTTCAATGTAATTTCTCTATTTTGTAATAAGTAGTTCTATATTGGCGAACAATCGCTCACTTACGTATTTTGATCCTGCATTTGTTAGGTGTCCATAGTCCCAGACGATCAAGTCTGTCGCCAAATTCGCACCAACCATTGTCATGCAACCTTCTCTATTACAAAGTAAGTCGTCCATCGAAAGATAAGTAACGCCTTTGGGATATTTAAACAACCGCATATTTTCCTGTTTACTATTTGGACCGTCATTTTCGATTACGAGACGAGGATGTCGCCACGGAATGGCAAGGCCCTTTTCGGCAAAGTTGTGTAGTAGGAAGAGTGGAAGACCACTTTCCCCCCAAGTGGGAATCTGACCAACAACTACAATTTTGGTAATTCCAATATTGTTCAGTTCCGATATATAACCCAAGAGATCTTGTTCAAACGAACCATTTCGGGCAAGTTTGCTCCAATAGTTATCAATAATCACGAGATCAGGCTTTACTCGAATCATTTCGTCGAAAACTTTGAAGTTTATGTCACGGCACAATTTGTCTTGATAGATCTTAATGTTGCTCCACATACAGCCCCCGATACTTGACCCAATTAAATTAATTCTTTTAGTGGCCAAAAATGGCTTGAGACCAATGCGAAGGGATGCGGCATGAGAGTCTCCAACCAAAAATACAGTTGGACGTGAATTCATGCTTGGCTCATAGCATTTCTGTCGGATAAAAGTGCGTACAGAAATCTCTTTGCGGTATCTAAGACATTCTCGATTTTGGTTAGACCGTCCTTCAGC
>JAPKZT010000312.1:1909-2612 GCA_026393655.1 Actinomycetota bacterium
TCAGCTTCAATTTTTTGAAGAATATAAGTGTCAGATTTCGGTTCCGGAGTTGCAAGGAGACTTAGAACCACAATTAATCCAGAAGTCGCAAGAGTTAATAGATAAAAACGAGAATGGATCCGACGCAATACGCCGAAACGAATTGGCTTCTCTAACAATCTTGTGGTCGCCCACGCTATTGCGATTGACAACATGACAACTGAGACTGTAAGCGGCTTGTTTGTCGGACCATGTAGTAGTTGGCGTAATAAAAAAAGCAGAGGAAAATGCCAGAGATATAGCGCGTAACTTATAGTGCCAAACCAAACAATGACCCTGTTCGTCAAAATAATCCTCGCGAACCATATTTCAGCATCACTAATTATCAATGCGCTTGTGCCTAAAACTGGAAGCAATGCCCAATATCCTGGGAAAAAAGTTGCTTCGCGAATAAATAAAAATCCGCAACCGAGAAGGATTAAACCGGCTACGGATGCAACTCCCTTGGTAATTGGCAATCTTAGGTTTGAACCCTCGTTGTGTTTTAGCGCAATTTGTGAAAGAACTGCTCCCGTCATGAGCTCCCAAGCTCGAGTGTGCGGATAATAAAAAGCGACGGGTATGTTTTGAAAATAATAGATCGTAGCCAGGTTGGCTACAAACGAAGCAGTCAAAATTGTTAAACTCAAAATTTTCACAGACTTAAGTCCGGTTAACTTGTATG
>JAPKZT010000312.1:2626-11193 GCA_026393655.1 Actinomycetota bacterium
AATTGCTAAAGACCATAGATGCAGTAGAGGATTTAGAACCTGAGCGCCGAAATAGTCCGCCTCGCCGATGCTTGAAAAGTTTGAGCTAAATGAAGAGGCAGCAACCGTGTGCTTCAGCAGTTCTCGGCGAAGGTATGGAGTGAACCCAAAATATAGGATCGGCATCATAACGGCGAGCATGAGAATCAAACTTGGCAAAATACGACGAATCCTGCGTGCCCAGAAATCTTGAAAAGAAAAGTTGTTTTCAGTCAGATTATTTAAAATTATCGTCGTGATTAAATAACCCGATATAACGAAAAACACATCAACGCCTATGAACCCACCCTCAAAAATTCGGAGGTCGGGAGCCGCATGATTAGCGACGACCGCAAGGACAGCAATCCCACGAAGTCCATCAACGTCTTTGCGATATTTCATCTCATTATCTTTAGCACGAGATATCGCGGTTTCGGCGCTCATTCAGGTTCAATGTAATTTTTGGCTGCTCGAATGAAGACGGGTGTAAGCGTTACTAATGCGAGTAATAGAAGTGCGCCGGACGCGAGATATGTTGCGCGCAAGCCGAATTGAAATGCGATTTGGCCACCAATTAATGCGCCAATCGCAGTGGTGCCAGTACCAATAAATCTGTAAACGCTGTTTACGCGGCCGAATAATTCGACAGGTATCAATCGCTGACGCATGCTCACGGTAATTACATTCCAAATTGTTCCAGCGATCGCCATTATTGCACCGCTGATGGTTACTGCCCATATATTTGGAAAAAGCCCAGGAATTAAATCAGACAATCCGAAAACAATATAAGCAGCGACTAGAGCAACAGTTGGGCCTAAACGCTTACTTACAGATTCGCCAACAAACCCACCCAAGATTGAACCGAGCGAAATCAGCGCTAACAATAATCCGAAGCTACGGGCACCCAGCCCGAGTTCATCACGAGCAAACTTTACAAACACCGCCTGTGCGAACATGCCGCACATGTTTGCAATTCCAAGCATGATTGCAAGAGTGCGAAGTAAATCATGTTTCCATAACCAACTCAAACCCTGTTTGAGATCTGTCAAAAATCTCTGCCTGTCTTTGTCGCTACTTTTTGAAACCGTTTCTACCTTGATTGTTCGAATCAGCATCGCCGCGACAATCAACGCTGCGGCATTGATCCAAAATGGTGCACCGACTGCAAATACAAAAATCCATGCGCCGAGGGGTAAGCCGACAAAGCCATTGCTGATGATCTGTGAGATATACAGCCGACTATTCGCAATTTCAAGCGAGTCTGGTTCAACTATCAATGGCAAAATTGCTTGCGAGCTCATATCGAAAAATAATTCACATACACCTGCCACAACACTGGCTGCGATCAATAACTGAATATTTAAAATCCCAAAAGTTGCGCTTACTGCGATTAGCGCGAAGACTAGTCCTCGAAGCAAATTGGCTCGAACCATGATCTTTTGTCGATCATGTCGGTCTAGATACACGCCAGCAGGGAGCGACAGAATCAACCACGGCAGCATCGCCGCAAACGAGACTGCCGCGATCAGTCGAGTGTCGTTGGTCAGCGAAAGCGCAAGCAACGGGCCGGCAGCCACGACCATTCCATCACCGAGGTTGGATATTGTCGATGAAGAAAATAGTTTCCAAAACGATTTTGGAAGACGATGCGTGTGTTGCTCAGTCAAAAACTAATCCTTTAGGTTCAACAAATCTGACAAGCGCACCTTGCCGAGTGCCGAGCGTGGAATCTGATCAACAATGAATATTTGTTTTGGTGCGCAATAGTCGGGGAGTGTTCGCTTAACATGCTGGCGCACATCATTTAGACTTAGCGATTGATTGTGGTTTTGCAACACGATCCACGCACAAACCGCCTGGCCCCAAGTCTCGTCAGGTAACCCCTTGACCACACACTCAGTAATGTCGGTGATTTGATTGATTGAGTTTTCAACTAATCGCGGCCAAACCTTATATCCGCCCGTATTAATTAAGTCGTCCTTGCGTCCGTGTACAGCAAGTACGCCATCGGTAATCTCGCCGAGATCACCAGTCGCGAACCAGCCACTCTCACTCTTGGGATTGGAACCGTCTCTATAAGCGCGAAACAACATTGCGCCTCGAACCATAATTTCACCGAGATTGTTAACTTGAATTTCTGCGCCATCTAGAGTTCTACCGTTGTAGGCGACTCCACCCATTGTCTCTGTCAGACCGTAAGTCGTGATTGCATTTGCGGGCATGTCACCTAGAAGCGCAGAGCCACCAACTAAAACTGATCGAAAACTGTCGATGTTAAGTTTTCGCAAAACCGTCGGCACAAGTGATGTCAAATCAGCACCACGCTTTATTGCGGCATCTATTGATAGTTGATCGACATTATCTGCGAAACTCAACTCAGATTTGTAATGTCGAGCCCGTAATAAAACTGATAGTCCACCAACATGAGCCAACGGGAGACATGACAACCAATGATCGATAGATGAACAGCCGAGGCGATCACCGCCCGCAATAACTGATGCGATGATCGATTCGTGTGTGTGAACAACTCCTTTAGGCCCACCCGTAGATCCAGAAGTCGCTATGACCAGTGCATCATTAGGTTCAACAGCAAAGCCGTTATCTAATTTGACTTTTTCGCGGTTGTCAGAGATCAACCATGACGCCCCAAATTGTTTAAGCAACTGTTGTTTTGCTGCTGCTGGAAGCCGCTGATCTAAAGGCAACAGAGCATCGCCCTCATCCCAAATTTGATCTAAATAATTCGCAAACATTTGACCCGGTGCGATGTCAAGGGCGACTAACGAGTGCACTCGATCATCGTAGGAGTTTTATTGTTAAGTTATAGTCGTGCAAGAGTCATTAAATTTATGGATTAAAGGTTCGCGGCCGAGAACTTTGCCCGCTGCAGTTGCACCTGTTCTCGTCGGTACGGCGTGTGCATTCGTCAGCACCTCTGGCGAACGCATTTGGGGTAATAGTTTTCTGGCATTGATCGTAAGTTTGGCATTGCAGGTTGGAGTTAATTTCGCCAATGATTATTCAGATGGCGTTCGTGGTACTGATGCACAACGAGTTGGCCCGATGCGTCTCGTCGGTTCTGGTGCGAAAAAACCGAGCGAGGTAAAGCGCGCTGCATTTCTAGCATTTGGCGTGGCAGCAGTATTTGGCCTCTTGCTCGCAGTCTTGACTAGCTGGTGGCTTCTTGTTGTCGGCGTGGCTTGTATCGCCGCGGGCTGGTTTTATACAGGCGGGACTAAACCATATGGGTATTACGGTTTTGGTGAGTTATTCGTTTTTATTTTTTTCGGAATTGTTGCTACAACTGGCACTACTTTTGTGGTTCTCCAGAAAATAACTTGCACCAGTTTCGTCGCTTCGGTTGCAGTTGGTTGTTTGGCGTGCGCATTGCTAGTAATTAATAACCTCAGAGATATTCCTGGCGATACTCTTTCGGGAAAGAAGACCCTCGCGGTTCGTCTCGGTGACAGTCGCACTCGCAAAATGTATTACTCATTGAACGTATTCTCAGCAGTCGCAGTAACCGTGATTGCCTTCGACAAGCCAACTGCATTAGTTGGATTGATCGGTTTGCTTGCATCGATTCCAGCGATCAAGAAGGTCTCAAAAGGCGCAGTCGGCAAAGAATTGATCGTTGTGCTCGGTATGACCGGCCGAACTCAAATCTTGACTGCGGTTGCTCTTAGTATCGGCCTGTTACTGGCTTAGTGCCGCAGAAAATTGCTCAACACTTCTAAAAACATTTCGGGTTGTTCAAATTGCGGCGTATGTCCGCAGTTCGCGATGATCTGCAGTTGTGCGTGACTGCCAATTAAATCGGCCATGCGTTTCGCGAGTGTCGCAAACTTAGTGTCTTTTTGACCTGCAATTATCAATACAGGCATTTTCAATTCATTCAGACGTGACCAACTCGGTTGTTGCTTTCCGGCACCGCAAAGTTTCAGACTTGAGGCGAGAGCAGTTGTAGTGTTTTTGAGGCGCATAGCGCGTTGGTTCGTCTGGGGGGTTAATCCGTCGAACATTGGCATTGCCAGCCACTCGTCGATGAATTCACTCACTCCGATCTGAGCAATTCGTGTTGCGAGCTGCTCATCATTTGCTATTCGCTGATTTCTTTCTGCTGACGCTTCGATTCCTGCGGTTCCACTAATGAGAACTAATCGGCTGACCTGATTTGGGTTCGTGAGAGCAGCAGTTAAACAGAGCCTCGCGCCAAGTGAGTATCCAATGTATGTTGCCTGTCCACCGACTTCAATAATTGCTTTCGCACCATTTTCAAGGTTTAACGAAGTATCGCTCGAATCGCCATGATTGGGTGCGTCAACTAAAACAACCTCGTTCTCGTGGCTAAATGTTTTTGTCAGATCTCGCCAAGATTCTCGAGTCTGTGTGAATCCGTGCACGAAAACAAGACGTTCGCCCTTACCAAAAGAGTCACTAGCGAGCATTTGTTATTCGTTTTCTTGCTGACTCAGCTTTTTAAGAACACGCTCAAAAGTCTCGGTATCTTGAGCACCTGGCACTGACCATTGCCCATCGAAAACATAAGTCGGTACCGCGGTTATGCCGAGTTCACCTGCGCGAATCAATTCAGCTTTCAGTTGTTCGCTTCCTAATTCAGAATTCAGCAACGCCGATACTTCTTCGTCGCCTAGTCCGAAATCAGTTGCAATTTTGGTCAATGTTGTGATGTTAGAAATATCTTTGCCGTCGCAGAAATAAGCGATCATCAACAATTCTTTCAATTTCGTGTGATCTAATTCTGTTGATTGTGCCAGAGCAATTAGACGATGGGCGCGAGATGTGTTTGCGCGTTGAGCGATATCCATCCGAAAAGTGACACCTTCAGCGGCCGCGATGGTGGTTACGTGCGAAAGAATTTCATCAGCGCGTTGAGGACTGCCGAACTTCTTGGCGTACGCCTCGCGTACAGGGGTGGGTTCATCTAAGGGGGCCGTTGGGTCAAGTTGAAATGGTCTGTAGTTGACTTCAAGATTCAGATGAAAACCCGCCGATGTAAGGTTTGCCACAGCCCTGTCAAACCTTTGTTTACCGATATAACACCATGGGCAGATCACATCGGAGAAGATTTCTACTCTCATTGCTGCCACGATAGAGGCATGGGATCATCGGCGACGACTACTGCTACTTTTTGCGCCACTCTTGTGGATGAATGGGTCAACAATGGAGTAAAGCATGCTGTCATTTGCCCGGGATCTAGATCGACGCCGATGGCGATTGCATTGGCCAATCGTGCCGAACTCAAGTTGCATATTTTTCATGATGAGCGAAGTGCTGCGTTTGCTGCGTTAGGAATTGGTAAAGCCTCTGACTCGCCAGCAATATTGCTGTGTACTTCTGGCACTGCGGCAGTTGAGTTTCATGCGGCTGTTGTAGAAGCTGACTATTCGCAGGTGCCAATTTTGGTTTGCACAGCCGATCGTCCGGCAGAGTTGCAAAATGTTGGCGCTCCGCAAACGATTAATCAACAAAATTTATACGGCGAGTCAGTACGCCGTTTCGTGAATGCGTCTGTCGCTGAGGACCGCGAGAAGAATATTTGGCGAGCAATTGCGCGGGACACTTGGCAAGCATCTATGGGGGCGAATCTTGATGGCTCGTTAGGCCCAGTGCACATAAATTTGCAATTTAGAGAACCTCTTGTCGGTAAGCCCGGTGAATTGCCGAAAGAGTTGAAATCGCCTGCTGAACAGTTATCGCGTAAAAAATCTCTTGAAAGAAATCGTCAGAGCGTCAGTTTATTTAAGCGCATAAAGTTTGCGAGATTGGTCAAGAAGCGTCGTGTTTTGATTATTGCTGGTGAAGGTCTCGATGATCCAACTGAATTGCTTAGAGTTGCTTCCGAACTCGGATGTCCTGTGTTGGCTGACCCACGCAGTGGAACACGTGTTGACGGCAATCAATTTGTTATAAGTGCGATGGATTCAATGTTGCGTGATGACAGATTCGCTAAAATACAATGCCCCGAAGTTATATTGCGATTTGGAGCACCATTAGTTTCGAAAGTTGTTAATAATTGGTTGGCGAGTTGTGGTGCGCCTCAGATAGTTGTGACTAGTTCACACGTGTTGATTGATCCTGAGCAGATCACAAAGTTGCACCTAGTTTGCAAAATATCGGTGATTAGTAAATTGATATCAAAAAAACTTCAAACTAATTCAGATAAATCTTGGCTGAAAAGTTGGTTCGACGCAGAGACGAAGGCACAACAAGCGATCAATAGCGCCTTGGCCGATGAAACTGCGATATCCGAACCGGCGATTGCTCGTGCCACTTATCAGTCATTGCCGAATAATTCAAATTTGTTTGTGTCAAGTTCAATGCCGATAAGAGATGTTGAATGGTTTGCCGCGCCGCGTTCTGGGCTTCAGGTTTATGCGAATCGTGGTGTCAACGGCATCGATGGTGTCGTTTCGACTGCTGTTGGTGTCGCGCTCGCAAGTGACTTGCCAACTTTCTTACTGATTGGTGATCTGGCATTTTTACACGACTCAAATGGTTTAATTAATTTAGTTTCGCGAAATATCGACTTGCGAATAGTGCTCATTGATAATTGTGGTGGCGGCATTTTTTCGTTTCTCCCTCAGGCCACAGCCTTAGAAACTTCGAAATTTGAAAAAATATTTGGAACACCGCACAACACTGATCTGGCGCTGATTGCCAGTGCGCACGGCCTAGAAACAACAAATGTGACGACGCTTGACCAGCTATCAGAAGCGCTATTGATTCGTGGACCCCGATTAATACGAGTGGTAACAGACCGAAGCGAGAATGTGAGAGTTCACGAGAGAATTAATCAAATGGTGTCGGTGGCAATCCGAAATACTTAAGCAATTTGCGTGATGGCATTGAGCATTGCTTGAAACTTCGCATCGGTCTCGGCCAACTCGCTGAGTGGTTCGCTGTCACCGACGATTCCGCCTCCCGCAAATAATCGCGCTTGCAGTCGAGTGTCGTCAATCTCGGCACAACGAATAGACACTGCAAAACAACCATCGCCATTTGCATTGAAATAACCAATAGCGCCGCCATAGCGTCCGCGGTCAAAACCTTCAACTTCGTGAATATGTGTCAAAGCCTCATGACGCGGGTGACCACCAAGCGCAGGGGTGGGAGTCAACGCATAGGCGAGTTCAAGAACTGATGCTCGGGGTTCACTTAAACGCCCAGAAATCTCAGTTCCGAGGTGTTGAACGTTTCCGATTTCGACAATTGATGGTTCGGGTTGCCAGTCGAGATACGAGCACCACGGCAATAATGTGTCGTGAACCATGTCGATGACTATGCGGTGTTCAAGTTGATTTTTTGTACTGGCGATTAATTGGTCGGCTAGTTGTTTATCTAATTCTTGATCACCGGTTCTACGCGAAGTACCTGCGAGGGGGTTGCTGGATACATCTGAGCCATTTACCGAGATCAGTAATTCTGGAGATGCTCCGAGAAATCCCTCAAACAGATATCGATAGCTCGATTTATATGAGTTCTGCAAACGCAACAGTACAGATGTCAAATCAATTGGTCTTTCGCAGGTAACTACTAGATCACGCGCTATCACGGCTTTGGCAAAGTCTCCGTTGCGTACTGCGTCGCGCGTTAGTCGCACTGCTTCTAGATAACGCTCTATTGAAACTCCAGGTGAAACCGAATATGTATCCGAATATGTAGAGGTAATTGTCGTATCCGTGATTACTCGATCAAAATCAGGTTCAGCGTCGTCAATAGTCGTTATCCATTCGTCACCATTCTGATTTCTACCGACAATAACTTGGGGTATTACAAAATCATGGGGCTGTTTAATATCGAACGGTATGCAACCAATTGCAATTGGTGCCAAGTTTTCAATCGACGACGAGTTTTGGTGTTCGATCTTATTAAGTGTCGACAAAGCGTCATTTGGCTTCACGCGAATGGCGACACCTTGTGCTGCTATACCAACTTCGTGTTTTGCGAAAAGAAAACCATTGTCCTTGGCGAAACTGGTGAGGTCTAACTTATTATCTGTGATTTGCGAGATTAATTTGGTAACTGCGCGCATTTCTAATTTCGGGTGGCGGTAAACAGTTGAGTCAATCCACCTGAAAGTTGCTCGTGTTTAACATCGGCGAACCCAGAGCGTTCAAGCATCTCAACGATTACTTCAGGCTTTGGCAAGTAGGCGACACTGCGTGGCAAATATTTATATGCTGCTCGATCTGAGAATATGCCGCCAATTAATGGCACGATTTTGCCGAAATAGATTGAATTACCAAAGCGGACAAAACTATTAGTGGGCACACTGACATCTAAGAGTGCAACGCGCCCTTTGAATCGTGTGACTCTGGCAATCTCGGTAATAAAAGTTTGTAGGTTTTCAAGGTTCCGTAGGGCAAAGCCACAGGTGACGCCGTCAACACAAGCATTCGGAAACGGAAGTCGCTGAATATCGGCCTGACTTCTTGGCGACCCACTTCGGTCAGCCTTTAACATTCCTAGCGAAATGTCTACTGAAAATGCAATTAGTTCAGCTTTTTTGAGTTCGATACAAAGAT
>JAPKZT010000177.1 GCA_026393655.1 Actinomycetota bacterium
ATCCATCGCCGCATCGGCGACAGGTTTTGGCACCGGAATCAAGTTTGCATCAGGTGCCCCACCCGTAGGCGAAGTTATAAACCCACCAGATTCGACGATGCGATCAAACGAGGCACGATCGACCATCAAGTCTTTGATAATCGGAAACGCAGCGGCACGCCAAGGCTCGATCACGATTTCGTCACCACTTGAAAATGTGCGCATGTGTAACTGACAAGTTGTTGTCGCTCGCTGCGGACCATGTGCTCGCCCATTGATCATCAACGAACAAGTTCCACAGATTCCTTCGCGACAGTCATGGTCAAAAACAATCGCGTCTTTATTTTCGCCGATCAGTCGCTCATTAAGTTGGTCTAGCATTTCAAGAAATGATGCCTCATCGCTGACGCTTTCAACGACGTGCGTTTCAAACTTACCGGCCGTATCAGGGCCATCTTGACGCCAAACCTTAAGTTTCAGATTGGTTAAATGTTTCACTTGTAGCTCCGAGTTGCGAGATGTGCAGTTTCGAATTCAAGTTTTTCTTTATTCAGGTCGGCCGCCATCGGGTCGCCCGTCCAGTCGTATGCAGAAACATGACAATAATTCTTGTCATCGCGCAATGCCTCGCCCTCAGCAGTTTGATACTCGCTGCGAAAGTGTGCACCACAACTTTCTTCGCGGTCGAGCGCATCGCGACACATCAACATGCCGAGTTGAAAGAAGTCGTCGACTCGCCCGGCTTTTTCGAGAGTTTGGTTAACGCTTTCACCATCGCCAGTCACTCGCAAATCTTTTTTGAATTCGCTATACAGAGCTGGTAGTTCTGACAATGCTTTTTCAAGGCCCTGTTGCGTACGCTCCATTCCGCAATAGTCCCAAATTATTTTGCCGAGTTCGCGATGAAACCAATCTGGTGAGCGCGTGCCGCCAACATTTAGATATCCGTTAAAGCGATCACGTGCTTCAGTTTCTGCCTGAACAAATGCCGGATGATCAGTTGTCGGAATTGGCTTGTTGAGCATCGGCGCAAGTTCATTGCTAATTGTGTACGGAAGTACAAAATATCCATCGGCGAGACCTTGCATCAATGCGCTGGCACCAAGACGGTTCGCACCGTGGTCAGAGAAGTTCGCTTCACCGGCTGCATACAAACCAGGAATCGTCGTAGCAAGTTCGTAGTCAACCCACAGACCGCCCATTGTGTAGTGCGTCGCTGGATAAATTCGCATAGGTGTCGAGTATGGATCTTCGCCGGCGATGCGCTCGTACATTTGAAATAAGTTTCCGTAGCGCTCTTGCACAACATCGAGACCGAGGCGTTCAATCGCTGCCGAGAAATCGAGATTCACACCGTTCTTAAGTGGCCCAACACCGTGTCCTTTATCTACGAGACGCTTTGCCGCGCGTGACGAAATGTCGCGTGGCGCCAAGTTGCCATAACTCGGATACAAACGCTCGAGATAATAATCGCGTTCGCTCTCAGGTATCTGGTCCGCAGGTCGCGCATCGTCGGCATTTTTTGGCACCCAAATGCGTCCGTCATTACGCAATGATTCGCTCATCAATGTCAACTTCGATTGCGACTCATCACTTTGCGGAATACAAGTCGGGTGAATTTGCGTGTAACAAGGGTTCGCAAACATCGCACCACGACGATGCGCGCGCCACGAAGCGGTGACATTGCAATTCATCGCATTTGTTGAAAGATAAAACACATTGCCGTAGCCGCCAGTGGCCATGACAACGGCGTGAGCCGCATGCGAAGTGATTTCGCCAGTTAGTAGATCGCGAACGACGATTCCGCTACAGCGTCCATCAACGACGACAACATCAACCAATTCAGTTCGATTGAAAAGACGAACGCCACCTAAACCAATTTGACGCGACAACTGTTGATATGCGCCGAGCAATAACTGCTGACCGGTTTGTCCACGTGCATAAAAAGTTCGGCTTACTTGTGCGCCACCGAAACTGCGGTTGTCGAGAGTGCCACCGTATTCACGTGCAAACGGAACACCTTGAGCAACCATCTGGTCAATAATGTCAACCGACACTTGTGCCAAACGATGCACATTGCCTTCACGACTGCGAAAGTCTCCGCCCTTGATTGTGTCAACGAATAAACGATTGATGCTGTCGCCATCGCCTTGATAATTTTTCGCGGCGTTGATTCCGCCTTGAGCGGCAATTGAGTGCGCACGACGCGCAGAATCATGAAATGTAAAAGCATCAACCTGATAACCAAGTTCTGCCAATGTCGCTGCAGCCGATGCGCCGGCAAGACCTGTGCCAACAACAATTACTTTAAACTTGCGCTTGTTATTCGGGTTAACAAGTTTGGCGTCAGCCTTATAGTTGTCCCACTTTTCGTGCAACGCACCACTCGGAATCTTCGCGTTTAAAACCGTGCTCATCTTGAAACCGTTACTCCTTTAGACCTTGACGATGCCCGCGAGCACCGCAATCGGAAACGAAACATTACCAATAACAACAATTGCTGCGAACGCCGTTGCGAACGTCCAACGCCAAGTATTGAATCTCGGATTATTCCAGCCGAGCGATTGAAAGATGCTCCACGCACCATGACGCAAATGTATGCCGAGCAATAAGTTCGCCAAGATATAAAACACAGCGACTGGCCAGCGATCGAGACTTCGCACAACATTTGCGTATACCTCGCCTTTAACATAAGCGCCTTCAGTTCCGACAGTGTTGACAACACCAAAAGTTAGATCTAACAAATGCCAAATAATAAAACTCAGCACGATCATGCCGCTGTAACGCATTGTGCGACTTGCAAAGTTTGCAACTTCATAATCGCGTGGTGATTGATACTTAACTGGTCGCGCCTGATGATTTAAAACTGTCAACGACCATGCAGCATGAAGATGCAGTGCGAGCATCGCCAACAGACCGCCGCGCAAAATCCATAACACTGCACCTTTTGGAGCGAGCGGATAAAGCAGTGCTCTTAAAAATTCGGCATAGTGATCGAGTTCAACGGCACCGAGGTACATCTTTAAATTGCCGATCATGTGAAACAAAACGAAGCCCATCAATGCAATGCCAGAAACTGCCATCGCATATTTTTTGCCGACTGCAGTCGAATAAATGTCAGCAAGAAACGACCGCTTTTTACGTACTGACAACGCCGTGCCAGTTACTGGTTGTCGCGGCACCTGTGATTTGCCCGCTTTTGCTAATGCCTGCTGTGTTTTCGCCATAGTCTTGTCAGATCACGCTAGTTGTCGGCCCGTTGCTGGGCGACATTCTTGGCGCCACAGACAGCGTGAACCGTGTCTCATCCCCATGAAAACTCACGGTTTAGGTCTGGCGCTTTAAGGGATATGAACTAGCCAATTAATTCCCGCTTATTGGCATTAGTAGCCCCAAATTCTTTATACTTTCCGAGACACATAACACGGGTCGCCATGGTGGCGAACCCGATCAGAAAACGGAGAAATTACACGTGAGCGCACTTTTTGCAACCGAAGGCGGATGGCAACAATTCACACTTAAAGGTGGCGAATGGTTAATCCTTGGACTCTCAGGGGCATCTGCCGTCTTGGCACTTTTGGTCGGCTGGTACTTGATGATCAAAGTTCTTCAAGAAGATGAAGGCACCGACAAAATGAAAGAAATCGCTGTGGCGATTCAAGTTGGTGCGTGGGCATATTTGAAACGGCAGTTTCGCACGATCGGCATGATTCTCGTGCCAGTTGGTGCAGTTGTGTTTTTGACTTCAGTCGCAATTGACAAGCCTGGTGACGGTGGTTCAGCGCTGACATTTGTGCAATCTGGTCTCTACCGCACAATTGCGTTCGTACTTGGTTGCGTTGCTTCAGGATTAACCGGTTACATCGGCATGACACTCGCAACACGCGGCAACGTTCGCACTGCGGCTGCTGCCAAGCGTGGTTCGATGAAGCAAGCACTGCAAGTTGCGTTCCGCACTGGTGGAGTTGCCGGAATGTTTACAGTTGGTCTTGGTTTGCTCGGTGCAACAATAATCATCGCGCTGTTTCAAAACACATCGTCAGCAATGTTGATTGGTTTCGGATTCGGTGGTTCTCTGCTTGCATTGTTCTTGCGAGTTGGTGGAGGAATTTTCACAAAGGCAGCCGATGTCGGTGCGGACTTGGTTGGAAAAGTTGAAGCAGGAATCCCAGAAGACGACCCACGTAACCCAGCAACAATTGCCGACAATGTTGGTGACAACGTTGGTGACTGTGCAGGTATGGCTGCTGACTTGTTTGAAAGTTACGAAGTAACACTTGTTGCTTCGATCATTCTTGGTGTTGCAGCGTTCAACTCAATTGGTTTGAACCCTGCACTCGGTTTGGTCTTTCCACTTGCGGCGCGCGCAATCGGCGTGATCGCATCAATCGCAGGTGTGTTTTCGGTTCGTGCACGCGACGGCGAAACGAATGCGCTTAAGCCAATCAACCGTGGCTTTTTAACTGCTGGGATCATCACGGTTATCGGTACGTATTTGCTAGCAACTTATTACGTTGGCAACGACAAACTCGAGAAGTCGGGTTTCACGAATACGGGCTGGCGAGTTTTCGGCGCCGTGCTTGTCGGTTTAATCCTCGCTCAAGTTTTGAGTCGTCTCACAGAATATTTCACTGGCACAGAGTACGGCCCAGTAAAAGAAATCGCCGAGAGCACCGAGACTGGCCCAGCAACTGTTGTTCTTGCAGGCACTGCATCTGGTCTTGAGTCATCTGTATACGCAATTTTGTGCATCGCGATTGCGCTTGGCACAACAATCTGGATGGGTGGCGGAAACATTCAGTTCTCGCTTTATCTCGTTGCATTGTGCGGCATGGGAATGCTCGCCACTACCGGCGTCATCGTCTCTGAAGACACTTTCGGTCCTGTTTCTGATAACGCTGCAGGAATCGCTGAAATGGCTGGCGAGTTACACGGCGAGACTGGCAAAATTCTTGTCAGCCTCGATGCAGTTGGCAACACAACAAAAGCAGTTACTAAGGGCTTTGCAATTGGCTCGGCAGTGATTGCTGCAGTTGCGTTGTTCGCTTCATACATCGAAACAATCGCCAGCGAACTTGGTCTCAAAGATGCCAATGGCGTCAAGCTTGAAGGCAAGGCGATCTTTACGGCAGTTGAAACACAAATCAATGTTTCAGATGTGAAGACATTCATCGGTTTGTTGATCGGTGGATCAATTGCGTTTATGTTCTCGGCACTCGCGATTCGCGCAGTTGGCCGAACAGCAGGCGTGGTCGTGCAAGAAGTTCGCAGTCAGTTCAAAGACGGCAAAATTATGGCCGGCACAAAACAACCTGACTACGGCCCAGTTATTGACATCTGCACCGCAGCATCTTTGCGCGAACTAACAACGCCAGCATTGCTCGCAGTTCTGACACCAGTAATAGTTGGTTTTGGTATCGGCTACGCAGCGCTCGGTGCGTTCTTGGCTGGCGTTATTTTGACTGGTCAGTTGATGGCCAACTACCTCAGCAACGCTGGTGGCGCATGGGACAATGCTAAAAAGTACATCGAAGACGGACACCACGGCGGTAAAGGTTCGGCCGCACACAAAGCTGCCGTAATTGGTGACACCGTTGGCGACCCATTCAAAGACACTGCTGGTCCGGCGCTTAATCCGTTGATCAAAGTAATGAACTTGGTTGCGTTGTTGACATTGCCAGCAATCATCAAATATCAAGACAACGATTCAGTGCGCTTGAGCATTGCCGGTGTTTCACTTGTGATTTTGATTATCGCAATTATGTTCTCTCGTCGTAAGTCAGTCAGCATGGTTGCTGCTTAAATAGCGGCAACTAATTGACAGGCGAATAATGTCAGCCCGCGTTGATTACCTCAGCAATGAGTGGATCAACGCGGTTGCTGAAAGCATCAAACTAAACAACGAAATCGCTGCTGTTGCGCACGACAACTCTGTATCGGTGACGCAGATTGTTACTGGCACGCCACATGGCGATGTGACTTATCATCTTGAATCGCGCGACGGCACAATAACTTTTGCCAGCGGCCCTGCAACAGTTTCAGATATCGCGTTCACTCAAGACTGGCAAACAGCCGTTGGCGTGGCCACTGGCAAAATTAATGCGCAAGAAGCTTTCATCAGCGGCAAGATTCGTTTCAAAGGCGACCACGAACGCGTGATTGCAACTCAACCATTATTTTTGGCACTCGACGTCGTGTTCTCAGCAGTTAACGCCAACACGAACTTTTAACTCACGACAAAATTTGAGCGCTTCGCGACGAAATTTGAGCGCTTCGCGAAATTATTAAATTAGCCCCAGGCTGCGCACGGCGTCGCGCTCGTCGATCAACTCGGCGACTGACGCGTCAATCATTTTGCGACTGAAATCATTGATCGGCAAACCCTGCACAATGCTGTATTCGCCATTGACGCATGTACACGGAAACGACGAAATCAAGCCCGCTGGCACGCCGTAACTGCCATCGGAAGGCACGCTCATGCTCACCCAATCACCTGCTGGTGTGCCCTGAACCCAGTTTCGAACATGATCCATTGC
>JAPKZT010000254.1 GCA_026393655.1 Actinomycetota bacterium
GATCACCCATGTGCCGTTAACTAATTTGATTGGCTGTAGCACATGCGCATGGCTACCAATAATTAAATCAACTTCACCTGATTTAGTGATCGCATCAGCAATTTTTGTTTGGTACGAACTTGGTGTTGATTCGCGTTCATTGCCCCAGTGCATACTCAGCAGCACAACTTGTGCGCCGAGTTTGCGTGCTTGACGTACATCTCGCAAAATTCGATCTGTGTCAATTAATGCCGAGCGCCAAGTTTCACCGTTAGCGGCAGGTAATCCGTTGTAACTAAATGTGTACGACATATGTGCAATCGCGATGCGGTTTACGAAAATTAACTTTGGATTTATTTCGTCGGGCGTGCGCGCCATTCCAGTATGAGAAATTCTGACGCGGTCAAGTGCGTTCAAGGTTGCATCAATTCCTCGTGTGCCGCGATCCATTGCGTGGTTGCTTGCAGTGCTGCAACGGCCATATCCGGCGTAGGCAAGTGCATTAGTAATCTCACTAGGCACACCAAAAAATGGAAAAGTAGACAACTCTTCACCTGCTGGAGCAATGGGGGTTTCGAGGTGGCAGATTGCAAGATCAAAACTTGAAAGTATTGGTTTGACAAGCGCAAACATCGGGCGAAAATCGTAGCCATCACCATCTTTGTCAACTGTGCCGTTGGCTATCGCGTTGCGTTTTGCGCCTTGCCATAATCGGCTGTGTGGCAATGTGTCGCCGCTGACTGCAAGTGTGAATGAAAGCTCTGTTGGAGCACTAGACGAGTTAGTAGTAACAGTCGAAGATTTAGTCGTTGAAGTGGTGTTCGAACCAGTTGAGCCTGATGCGCACGCCGTAAGTGCAACAACAATTAAGCAAAATCTAATTAATCGTCGCAAGTGAAATCGAAATTAATTTGAGAATATTTCTTGAGCCTGCAAGATCAATGTTGTGGACCACGCACAAGCTTGCCTGGTAGTTCGCCAGTGAATTCGTCGTGATCAACTGTTTGCACACCGTTGACAAGTGTCGCCACATAACCGTGTGCAGTTTGTACCAGTCGGCGACCACTTGCTGGCAAATCAAATGCAACTTTTGGGTTGTCAAATCCGAGTGAATCAAAATCAATCACATTGATATCGGCACGCAAGCCTGGCAAAATTGCGCCACGGTCGCATAGGCCATGCAACTCGGCAGTGTCACGAGTTTGTCGCTTAACCATATGTTCAAGTTGAAGCCTCGGCCCACGATCACGATCGCGCACCCAGTGAGTGAGCATAAACGTCGGCATGCCACCATCGCATATCACGCCACAGTGTGCGCCGGCGTCGCTCAAACCGTTTCGCGTGTTCGGGTGTTGCAACAATTTATAAGTCATCGATAAATCACCATATGCATAATTTAAAAATGGCCGATAGATCATGCCCATGCCGCTATTGGTGAGCAAGTGATCAATGATTACTTCGAACGGTGCTTTGCCAGTCCGAGCGGCGATACCTGCAACTGATTGGTCTCGTGTTGGTTCGTAGTCGATTGTCGCAGATGTAATCGGAAACATTGTATGAAAATTATCGCCAACAAATTGTTTGAAGAAGCGATGCGTTGGTTGTTCTTGAACCAATCGAGCGCGACGTGCAGGATCAGCGAGCGCAGCAGCGCGTTGCGCGATCGGCAAATTGGCAACTTCGATGTAAGCCTGATGCATCATTAAAGGGTGCACAGTTCCTTGTAGGAACATAATTAATCCGATGCTGCGCCCAGCAACTTGTGCTTCAATTTTTTCACCCAACTTTGCAGACTCTTCGATCAAAGTTAAAGTTTCACGCCACAATTCGGCGTCATCGGCGGGTTGATTTAAATTGATACTCATCTTCACGCCAGTGCGTCGAGTTAATTCGCGCATCCAACCCCACTCGTCACCAGGTACGCGCCAGTGTTCGGCGGCCATCTGAAAAATTCCATGACCAGCACGACGAATTCCATCGGCGATGCCGTACAACTCATCCGGCTGAGCACTAGTACCCGGCACGAATTCTCCACTTTTGCTTTTGTGTAACGAAGTTCGCGAAGTTGAAAAGCCGAGAGCACCAGCACGCAATGCTTGTTCAGTTAGTTCAGCCATTTTGCTGATGTCGTCTGGTGTTGCGTTTTCGTTGTTTGCGCCGCGATCACCCATAACAAATGCACGCAACGCACCGTGCCCGATTTGCGCGCCAAGGTCGATCACTCGCTTGCGCTTGTCGAGTGCATCAAGATATTCAGGAAACGATTGCCAATCCCATTTGATGCCCTCAGTCATCGCCGCACCAGGAATGTCTTCGACACCTTCCATTAATTCAATTAACCATTCGTGTCGCTCGGGAAGCGCGGGTGCAAAACCGACGCCGCAGTTTCCCATCACCGCTGTTGTTACACCATGCCAACTGCTTGGTGTCAGCCAAGAATCCCAAGTTGCTTGCGCATCGTAATGCGTGTGCACATCAACCCATCCAGGTGCAACAAGCATCGAGTCTGCATTTATTACACGCGATGCGTGACTAGTTGATGCTTTAAGTGCCGGAGTAATTTCGACGATGCGGCCCTCGTTGATCACGATGTCAGCTGGTCTTTGTGGCGCACCCGTGCCATCTACAAGTGATGCATCTCGAATCACAGTTGTTGCCATGCGCCAAGCCTAGATGCGTAAGTATGATCAGCACGGAGGAAAACCAACTATGGAAATCAATAATTCGTTCGAGGTAAAAGCCCCACTTGATGTTGCTTGGCAGACTTTGACTGACCTGGCGCGAATCGCACCGTGCTTGCCGGGGGCAACTTTGACGAGCATTGAAGGAGACACATATAAAGGGCACGTAACCGTGAAGGTTGGTCCGATTGTCGCAAAATTTGGTGGACAAGCGATATTCCAAGAGCGCAATGACGCCGAGCATCGAGCCGTGTTGAAGGGTGAGGGTCGAGACTCAACCGGCAAAGGCAATGCATCGGCAATAATTACCGCGCACCTCGAAGTTGTAGATGCACAGACGACCCGATGCAGCGTGAGTACTGATTTAACAATCACTGGCAAGATCGCACAATTTGGTCGTGGCGCGCTCGCCGATGTGAGTGACAAGTTGCTCAAACAATTTGTAGTAAATCTCGAAACAACAGTTTTGGCGCAAGATGCGAATCAAGTTGCGGCACCCGCGACAAATTTAAGCGTTGCAAACGAGCAAAGTGTTAAGCCTGAGAGCGACGCGACAAAGACTCGGCGAATAATCGCACCAGTCGAAAACGCACCATTAGATTTGTTGGGCCCAGCGGGCATGTCACTTGCGATGCCGATTCTGAAACGAGTATTGCCACCAGTAGTCGGCATAGTCGCAGTTATCTCTGCAGTTGTTTGGTTTATCGTTCGCTAAATATTCTGCGACTTGCAACTAGCAACTAAATTATTTTGGCAAGTAGGCGAGTGTTGCGTCGTGCAACAAATTGTTTGATGTAATTAGTGAGTTGGCACGCCAATCTTGCACGCCGAATCGGTCGCTAAATTTACCACCCGCTTCTTGAACAATTGGCACGAGCGCGGCAATGTCATAGGGCGCCAGACCTATGTTGTCTATAGCGATATCAACTACCCCTTGAGCGACCAACATGTGTTGCCAGAAATCGCCATAACCGCGCACACGAGATACATCGTTTTGCAATTTTGCCAACGATGCAGTCGCACCAGTTTTATCCCAGCTTCTTGTCGCAGTAATGCTCAGACTTGCTTGTGCCAGAGTTTCAATATTGCTAACACGAATCGGCTGCGAGTTGTAGAACGCGCCACCACCAAGATGCGCC
>JAPKZT010000133.1 GCA_026393655.1 Actinomycetota bacterium
GAAGTTTTATATTTCGGGTGCTGGTGATCCGCGTTGCAAAATAATGATTTGCATGTTGCAGACCAGCCCAGACGGTCCGCCGCATGGGCGTCACTCGCAAATCTTGGTGCCAATGGATACACCTGGAGTTGAAATTCTTGGCGCGATGCATGTATTCGGCGAAGACGACGCGCCACATGGACACATGCATTTGCGGTTCACCGATGTGCGTGTGCCGAAGTCAAACATGTTGTTGGGTATCGGTCGTGGTTTTGAAATCTCTCAAGTACGCCTTGGACCTGGTCGAATTCATCATTGCATGCGATCAATTGGTGCAGCCGAACGCGCGCTCGAATTAATGGTGCGTCGCGGGCTCAGTCGCGAAGCATTTGGCAAACCGATCGCTCGTCTCGGCAAAAATACTGAGATCATTGGCAAAGCGAGAATTGAAATTGAAGCGATGCGTTTAATGGTGCTGCGTGCCGCACGCGCGATGGACACGATGGGCAATGCCGAAGCACGAGTTTGGGTTAGCGCAGTTAAGGCAATGGTTCCAGAGCGTGTTTGCAAAATCATTGACGAAGCGATGCAAGTTTTTGGTGCAACTGGTATTTCTCAATGGACACCGCTAGCCAGAATGTACGCAGGTCAACGCACCTTGCGTCTCGCTGACGGCCCAGATGAAGTGCATTGGCAAGTAGTTGGTCGCGCTGAAATTTCGCGCTACGAACCCGATAGTTTAGGTAAAAATATAAATTCAGCACGAACAACAGGGGAAAAATAATGGATCCAGCAGTAAGCACTTTCGGTCTCGAGCCGATGTCGAGCACAGTTTCTGGCCCAAATGTCGCCGTGACGCTCGCACAATATGTAACGCCGCTTGGTTCTCGTGCGTTCATCATTACTGATGCCGGGATCACTGCAACAGGAATCGTCACGCCGATCACTAATGCGTTGACGACTGCTGGCATGAAATGGCAAGTGTTTGATCAAGTTTCACCAAACCCAACAGACATCAATGTTGCTGCCGGAGTGGCAGCGATAAATAAGTTCGGTCTTGACGGCACAGTTGTCGTCTTGATTGGTGGCGGTTCAGTAATGGACTGCGGAAAATACATCGCGCTTGCCGCACCCAACGGTGTTGATCATGTTGGTTTGGCTTTCGCTCCAGATTTAGATGCAAATGATCGAATTGATTTTTCGACGCTTGCGCCAAAAGCCAGTGCATCAAAGCCCGGTCTGCCAACAATTGCGATACCGACAACTTCGGGTACTGCATCAGAAACAAATGGTGGCGGTTTAATCACCGACACGATTACGAACCCTGCGAATCATCGCAAACTTACATTTAGTAACCCGACAGTTCGCCCACGCACAATTTTGCTCGACCCGACACTGACTGTTGGCATGCCAGCAAAAGGTACGGCCGCTTGCGGAATGGATGTCTTAACTCACGCAATT
Organism: Actinomycetota bacterium; assembly: GCA_026393655.1. Taxonomy (GTDB): domain Bacteria; phylum Actinomycetota; class Acidimicrobiia; order Acidimicrobiales; family Ilumatobacteraceae; genus BACL27. Next base: position 1,441 of record JAPKZT010000133.1, read on the forward strand.
GAGTCGTACACATCGGTGCAGTCAAACCCGTATGCAGATGCATTGGCGTTGCATGCGATTCGTTTAGTTGCAAAATATTTGCCGACTGCAGTTACTAACGGCGCCGATCTTGAAGCCCGTGCTCAGATGCAACTCGCATCGCATTTGGCTGGCCGATCATTTTCAAGTGGACCGTTACTCGGTCTTGTGCACGCAACTGGTCACCCAATTTCAGGGCAGTTGCATCAAGCACACGGACAAACTTTGGCGACGATGTTGCCACACGTGATGCGCTTCAATCGCGACGCACAAGGTATCGCCGAGCGATATGCAAATGTGGGTCAAGCATTAGGCAGCGAACTCGATCCAGAAGCAGCGATTGCAGCAGTTGAAAAACTTTCAAAAACAGTTGGCACCAATCGCAAGCTCAGCGAACTTGGTGCAACAAGCGACAGCATCGCAGCGCTTACGCAAGATGCCTTGCGTGATTTGATTATTTTAAATACACCGCGTTACCCAACACGTGGTGAAGTTCACGAACTTTACGCAACTGCGTTGTAAAACTTTTTAGTTTTTTAGCGAATCAGCAGTCAGCGGCTTTAACGCAACCCAAGATTGTTTTAAGCCAGGATGAAGGTTGAGAGTTTCAACTTCATCAATTGATGACCATTTTGTTTCTGTTGATTCTGGGTTGGCGATATGAGCGCCAGCATCACTCATTGTGTGGGCGATAACCGTGTCGTAACTCCATGGGCCATGGTTGTCTGAGAAAATGTGCTTGATAGTCAACGCAGATTCTTCAATTCCCATTTCTTCGTGAGCCTCACGCAGTGCTGCAGTTACCGAATCTTCATGTGAATCTTTTGCGCCGCCAGGGAGTGCCCATGTTCCGCCACCGTGGGTCCACTCGGCTCGAAGTTGTAACAGCACTTGCGGTTGTGGCGTGTCGCGACGCACAAGTAATAAGCCAGCGGCGCCAAACCGACCCCAATGGCGAAAGCCACAATCACAATCAACCCAACCGTCACCGTCGCGTAATCCCATAGCTGATAACAATATTACGAAACGATGTCTAACGCGACTGCCGATTTTGGTACGACATTTCGTACCGACCAATGACTTCCTGCCAAGATTCGCGCAACTGCAATTAACGCGAGCATGATTGCGCCGGTGCCGATAAATGTTGCTGCGCGACCGAAGTGATCGTAGGCGAGACCCGCAAAACTTGCGGCGACCCCGCCGGCCAAAGTTTCCATGCCACCAAGTAGACCTTGTGCGCCGGCCTGTCGTTCGAGTGGTGCGCTAGTACCGACTGCGACGCCCGCGCCGGTTACGAAAAAACCATCGTTGGTTGAGTGAAAGAAAAATACCACCATCATCAGTGCTGGTGTCGGCATGAGACCATATCCGGTCATGAAAAGTGCACCGAGAATCATCCCGAAACTTCCTGCACGGTAAGGCCCAATGCGCTGTACGAATTTTCCGCCGAACGGGCCGAGCAAAATCAAGGGCAGAACGAATACCGAAACGCCGACGTTTGCCATCCATTGTGCTGCCTTGAGGTCATCCATCATTAGCACCCACAGTGAATCGAAAACCCCGATCATGAAGAACAGTGCGACGCCGATCAAGATGCCCGAGGCGATGGCACGATTCTTTAGCAAATCAATTGCGAATCGTTCTGTAGGTTGGTGCTCTTTTGCCGTCTCGGGCACTTTGATGCGACTAATTACGAGTATGAACAAAGAAATTGTCGCCGCGAGAAATATAAATGGGCCAGGAATACCAAAAGGCACTGTCAGTACAACAGAGAAAACTGGACCAGCAGCAAAACCAGCAACTTCAAACGAAAGAATCCGACCAAGGTTGCGACCAAAATTTTCTGGGTCAGCAACGATGATCACGCGACGCAACGCTGGCAAGGCAGCGCCGGCACCGAACCCCATGATGATTCGCGAAATTAAAAGCACTTTAAATGTTTCGCCAAACGCCATACCGATGCAGCCGATCACTTCGAGACCTAGACCCAACATAATTAATTGCCGAGCCCGACCACGATCGGCAAGTGGGGCGATACTCACTTGTCCGATGAAAGAAGTGAAGAAGCCCACGCCAACTATTAAGCCAAGCGCCGACTCGGTGATGCCAAAACTATTGCGATAGTCGTCAAGCATCGTGAACATAACGCCATAAAGGCACGAGGAAACGCCGATTGTTATCAGCAGCGCCATCACAATTCGCTGTTTACTCACTTGATTATTCTACCGTTTCAAAATGTCGCGCTAGTTGCGTAAGACTGAACACTATGCAAAACAGCGAACAAAAACTCAGCACGACACAACCACTTGATTCATTGATCGGTGGCAAGTGGATTAGTAATGCAAAAAAAATAGATGTAACTAACCCAGTTGATGGTTCAACATTGGCGCAGGTCTCAACTGCGAGTATTGACGATTGTTTGGCTGCTGTTGATGCGGCGCAAAATGCATTTGCATCATGGAAGGCGACTGCGCCGCGTGCACGCGCTGAAATATTGCGCAAAAGTTTTGAAATTATGATCGCCGAACAAGAATCGCTAGCGCGGTTGATCACACTTGAGAACGGCAAAGTTTTGAGTGATGCTCGTGCCGAAGTTGCATATGCCGCAGAGTTCTTTCGCTGGTTTAGCGAAGAAGCAGTGCGCATTGACGGCGATTATCGACGCGCGCCGAGTGGTGCCAACTGGTTGATGGTTTCGCGGCAACCTGTTGGTGTTGCGCTGCTGGCAACCCCATGGAACTTTCCGGCGGCAATGGCTACTCGCAAAATTGGTCCGGCGTTGGCGGCAGGATGCACGGTTGTTTTGAAACCTGCCAGCGAGACGCCTTTAACTGCGCTTGCAATCGCCGAAATCATGCAACGCGCCGGCGTACCCGATGGCGTCGTCAATGTTGTGGTACCGAGCCCTTCAGGTCCGGCGGTTAGTGCAATGTTGAAATCAGATCGCGTGCGCAAACTCTCGTTTACTGGCTCTACACAAGTTGGTGCGTTGCTTCTTGCCCAAGCTGCAGAAAAAATTATCAACTGCACCATGGAACTTGGTGGTAACGCGCCATTTATTGTTTTCGAAGATGCTGATCTTGCGGCCGCAATCGACGGTGCAATGTTGGCCAAGATGCGCAATGGCGGCGCAGCCTGCACGGCCGCTAACCGATTCTTTGTGCACGAAAAAATTTACGACGCATTCGCCGACGGCTTGACAGCGCGGATGAACGCTCTCGTTTTGGGAGATGGGCTTGATGCTAAAACAACCGTTGGTCCATTAGTTTCAAAGTCACAGCAACAACAAGTAGCGAAGTTAGTTGAACAGGCAAAAAGTTTTGGCGCAAAAGTCGCGTGCGGTGGCAACGCATCAACCGACGGATCTTTCGGTTACTTTCCAACAGTGCTCACAGATGTTTCGTTCGACGCACCTATTTTGCAGACAGAAATTTTTGGACCAGTTGCGCCGCTAGTGCGATTCAAAGACAGCGACGATATTTTGGCGCACGCCAACAACGTCGAGCACGGACTTGTTTCTTATGTTTACACGCGCGATTTGGGTCGGGGCATGCGAGTTGCTGAGTCGCTTGAGTCTGGAATGGTCGGCTTGAATCGCGGGCTAGTTTCAGACCCGGCGGCACCATTTGGTGGCGTCAAGCAATCTGGCCTTGGTCGCGAAGGTGCGCACGATGGATTATTGGCTTTTCTGGAAACCAAATACGTTGCGGGAAACTGGTAACGGTCTATTTTCTCGCAGTGTATTTAGTGCGATGCTTAGACCCCACCAGATGAAATGATGCCACTGATTGAGCACAAAATCTGAAACAATGTTCATTTACGAGGAGAAATGCTTTGGGCGAAATTACCGATACGCGAACGAATTGGCTTGATCCCAATCAACTCGAACTAGTTCGCGGTCAAGTTCCACTCGTATATATAGATGCGATACCCGTGCGGGTTAATGAACTCGGCGTCGTTACTCATGTCGGCATGCTGTTGCGTCAAGCCCCTGACGGGTCAATTTCGCGAACAGTGGTTTCGGGTCGCGTGCTACTCAATGAGCGAATTCGCGAAGCACTACTACGTCACCTCGAAAAAGATCTGGGTTCAATGGCTTTGCCTAATATTCCGCTCAATCCGGCGCCGTTTACGATCGTCGAATATTTTACTGACCCAGAAATAAGCGGCTTTCATGATCCACGACATCACGCGGTGAGTTTGGCTTTTGTTGTGCCGGTTTCGGGCGATTGTCAACCGTCGCAGCAAGCGCTTGATCTTGGTTGGTATACGCCTGAGCAAGCAACCAGCGACCAGATGAAACTTGAAATGACAAGTGGCCACGACCGGTTGATACGACTCGCGTTGGCATCGGTTGGAGTGTTGCCTTAGTAATACAAACTTGGCGCACGTTTATCACTTACTATTTGAACATGCGAGTTAAGTCAATGCAACATAATGCTTCTGCATTACGAACAGCGTTGATGGGACAAAAGATGTCGAGTTTTGAAACTAGCGAATCACTAATTGTTTCTCCGAAGATTGGCAGAACGATTGAAGAATTGCGAGTTGAAAATCGGAGTATTGAAATTATCTGGGATGACGGACTCGCGCTCAAAACTGAAATGAAGATTCGTGGTTCTTGGCGTATTTTTCACGATGGAGAAAAATGGAGCAAAACAAAAAAATCGGCTCAAGTAATTATTGGCGTCGATGAATTGTCTGTGGTTTGTTTTGGTGCACGCGAGATCGAGTCATATCACGACTTTGATCTCCGTCGCCATCCGATGCTCGGTCGACTCGGCCCTGAACTTGCCGACCCTCGTGTTGATCTAAATGATTGTGTAGATCGCTTAATGAATTACGAGAACCCTGATGAAACAATTGCCGATGTGTTGCTTGATCAACGGGTGATGCGTGGCATCGGCAATGTTCATCGTTGTGAGTTACTGTGGGCATGCGAATTACATCCATGGGCGAAAGTTAGTGCGCTCAGTGTTGACGAATGTTTAGAACTAGTCTCGCTTGCTGCGGGAGTCTTACGTGGCAACTCACGGCTTGCATCAACAGAACTAGCGGTTTACGGCAAGCATGGCAAAATTTGTAGTCGTTGCAGCGGACAAGTCCGGGTTACTCACCATGGTGAAGCAAACAGAGTGCTCTACTGGTGTGTTGATTGTCAAGTGCGACACACAGACGTAACTTCACAGGGCTACGTAATAAAACACGACGCACCACTGGGTGTTCACCCAGCAGAACATCTTTATCTTTCTGAGTTAGCGAGGGCTAGAAAATCAGTTTGAGGCGATTGAAGAAATAATATTTGTGCGTGTCGCGCGCCAAGCCGGAAACACTGCAGCTACAACACCAATTATAAATGCGATGATCAAAATTATGATCGTGCCAGAAATTGGAAGTTTGAAAGCACTGAAACCTTTTTCAACAAGCGAAACTACGATCACGACACCCATTGTGATGCCAAGCACCACGCCAGTTACTGCGCCAAACAACGAAGTAATCACACTTTCCCAACGAATCATTGTTCGAATTTGAGCGCGAGTCATACCAATTGCTCTGAGTAAACCAATTTCACGTTTGCGTTCGAACACCGAAAGAAGCAAAGTGATAATAATTCCGACGATCGCAATGATTATTGATAAAAACAACAGACCATAAATAAGTGCGAGAATTGTGTTAACTTGCGCAGCCTGCGCATCTATAAATTCATCTCGACTTTCAAGCTTGCCAATACCTAGATCTGTGCTGATCGCAGAAATTGCTTTACGTGCTTGTGTATCAGATATGCCTTTATTAATTTTGATATACACGGAACTATCAAAAAGTGAATTTGTTGAGTCATCAAAAATTTCTCGGCTAACGACGTAGTTTCCAAATGCATTCTTATATGTGCCAACTAGTTTCAGTGGCAAAGTGCGACCGTCAATTAGTGTCACGTCAACAATCGACCCGATTGACAAATTCTTTTTAAGAGCTTTATCACTCTCAATCAGAATTCCGTCCTTGGTTAAATCAGATTGTTGACCTTCAACCATTTCAAGTGTGTATAGGCCCTCGGTAGTTTTTGGGTTAATCACGAGTACATATCTTGATTCGTCACCAACTTTGGCAGGCACGAACCCAATACCTGTGGCTTTATCTACTTCAGGCAACGCATCTATTTGATCAGTAATTGATGTTGGTATTCCACCAAAGCCACGACTGTCAACGCTTAGCGCATAGTCACCTCGAAATGACTTGCCGTATGTGTCTCGAATTTCACCTTTAATGCTGGCGGCAAGTGCGGTAAACGAAGTCACGAGGGCTACGCCTATTAATAGGGGTGCAGCAGTGCGCGAGGTTCGCTTTGGATTGCGGGCAGCATTTTGTCGTGCCATGGCACCAGTCACGCCACGCAACTTTGCGACCGGTGCCCCGATGATCATCGCGATTTTGCGAGAAATTGCTGGGCCAATAAAAAGTACTCCTGCAAATAATCCGAGTGCTCCAAAACCAAGTGATCTTGCACCCGCGCCTCGCATTGCAGACACAAGACCATACGCGCCACCAGCGAGTAACACCGCGCTAAAAATTATTCGGCGGCGAAAGTCGTTTACCGTGTCTAAGGCGGTGTCGCGCATAGCCGCTAACGGCGAAACTCGTCCCGCACGCAACGCCGGCAGAACTGCCGAAAGCACCGTAATCACAGTCCCGACTATGACTGTAAAAATTATGGCTTTTGGTTCAATGGTCAAACCCCTCGATGGAATCTCAAGACCAACTGCGTTGAGCAATGCACTAAGTGCTTGGGATAGACCAATTCCGGTAATGAATCCAAGCACCGACCCAAGCACGCCAATGATCAATGCTTCGACTAACAGTGCGATAGTCACTTGTCGACGGTTGGCACCGATTGCACGCAACAGCGCACTTTCTCGTTGGCGTTGTGCAGCAGTAATTGAAAATACGTTGTAAATTACAAAGCACCCGACACCAAGTGCAATAAATGAGAAAGTCTTAAGAAACGTCGTAAAAAAACCAAGCACAGTTTTAATCTGACTTGTAGTTTCCGCAGTTATTTGAGCACCTGTGAGAGTTTCAAGTTTTGCTTCGGCTGGGAATGCAGCCTGAATTGCTTTAGCGAGTTCTTCATCACTAACTGATCCATCGCCTTGAACCAAAATCGCATCGACAAAGCCTGGCTTTAATAGAAATTCAGATGCTGTTGGTTGATCAAATAACGCAAATGTTGCACCACCAGGTGATGCGACGTCGCCATAATTGGCGATACCGACTAAAGAAAATTCTCGTGTACCAGAAAGTGCGTTGACGCGAACCGTATCGCCGAGAACGAAATTACCATTTTGGGCTGTTTCGCGATCCAGCATCATTTCTTTAGCACCTACTGGTAACCGACCACTTTCAACTTTCCATAAACCAGCGCTACTTTCTGAGGCAATGCCGCCAAAAGTTGGTGGACCTTGATCTTTACCAAGCGGCTTGCCATCTTTGCCAATAACGCGGGCATAACTTTGCATGTCGCCAACTGCAGCACTTACACCAGGCACTTTCAAGATTGTTTCGAGGGCCTCAATTTGGGTAGGTGAGTGGCGAGACTCACCAAATTCTGATTCGACTGAATTTGACGAACGGATGTACGCATTGACATCTCTAAACACATCCGTGAACAACTGATCAAAAGTGTTGTTGATCGTGTCTGAGAAAATTGTTGTGCCTGACAAAAAAGAAGTGCCAAGAATAATTGCAAGCGAAGTTAATAAGAGTCGACCCTTGCGGGCCAAAGTCATTTTTAGTGAGAGACGAAGCACTTGAGTAACCCGACTTATTCGCCGAGATGTTTTAGATAGTCAAGCACTTTGTCTGGTGTGGGTTGAGTCATCTCACCAGCAATCTTGCCATCAGCGAGAAACACAATACGATCGGCATAACTTGCCGCAACTGCATCATGTGTAACCATGACAATGGTTTGACCAAGGTCTGTCACAGCACGGCGCATAAATTTAAGAATTTCAGTACCAGACTTTGAGTCAAGATTGCCAGTTGGTTCATCCGCGAAAATAATTTCTGGTCGGCTTGCAAGTGCGCGCGCTACGGCAACGCGTTGTTGTTGACCACCGGAGAGTTCGCTCGGACGATGTTTAAGCCTGTCATTTAGTGAAAGTGTGTCGATCACAGTTTTGATCCATGCCTCGTCTCCACTTTCGCCCTCTAGAGATAGTGGCAGGACGATATTTTCGTATGCGCTAAGAGTCGGGATCAAGTTAAAACTCTGAAACACGAAACCAACTTTGTTGCGCCTGAGTTTGGTTATTGCTTTGTCGTTTAGTTGCGAGAGATCTATTTCGCCAATAAAAACGCTGCCAGATGTCAATGAATCGAGGCCGGCGACGCAGTGCATCAGCGTCGATTTGCCCGAGCCACTCGGGCCCATGATCGCGCTGAACTTGCCACGTTCAAAACTGACACTGACACTGTCAAGGGCTCGAACTTCGCTCTCGCCACCGCCATAAATTTTTGATGCCGAGTCGGCGCGCGCCGCAATGTTTTCTGGGTCTATCTTTTGAGTTGCCTGAATTGTTTGGTTCACGGCTCGTAATTATATGCCGTTATGCGAACCCTTACTTTGGTTGTGGAAGAACTCTTAGATAACTCTTAACTGTTTTCCATCCTTGTGGAAACAATTTTTTTGCATCTTCATCTGAGACTGCGCCACCGATAATCACATCTTGGCCGTTCTTCCAGTTCGCCGGCGTTGCAACTTTGTGTTTAGCAGTCAGTTGCAGCGAGTCGATGACACGCAGGACTTCGTCAAAGTTGCGACCTGTTGACGCAGGATAGGTGATTGAAAGTTTGACTTTTTTATCTGGACCAACAATAAATACGCTGCGCACTGTGAGTGTGTCATTGGCATTCGGGTGGATCATGTCGTAAAGATCGCTGACCTTGCGATCTGAGTCGCCAATCATCGGAAAATTAACTGGCGTACCTTGAGTCTCGGCAATGTCAGCCTCCCATTTGACATGTGACTCAACAGAATCAACCGACAAACCAATAACTTTCACATTTCGCTTTTCAAACTCTGGTTTGATTTTTGCCACATAGCCCAACTCGGTTGTGCAGACCGGTGTGAAGTCTTTTGGATGACTAAAAAGCACGCCCCACGAATCGCCTAGCCATTCATGAAATGAGATTTCGCCCTGGGTCGTGTTGGCTGTGAAGTCTGGAGCGGTATCGCCCAATCGAATAGTCATATTTATTGTTTCCTTTTGGATGTTGTGCTTGCGGTAATTGGGTTTCAGGTAACGGCTGGTCAGCATATCTTAATCCCGACTATTTAGGTCAACTTTGAGGTGAATTTTCGCCTGAGCACACTTGCTCAATCTCGCTTGCCCAAAGTTGAGTGCCACACCCTTGGCATATGGTTAACACAGATGAATAGTTCCCCACGAGATACGAGCCAGTGGCGTTCGCGCCTGGCGATTGTGTTGATGGTTTCAGTTTGCGCGCAGTTTTTGCCGGCGAACATCGCCGGCGCCGATGCGCCGACAAATGATTACATAGTTATGTTTTCAAATGACGCAGACTTGCAAGCCAAAATTGCAAAAGAGGCTCGCCTAGGTAATTCAATTAGTCAAGTTTATGACAACGCAGCAAATGGCTTTGTTGCCGAACTTGATGCAAGTGATGTGCGTCGCCTTAAAGCCGATCGCGATGTATTAGTCGTTGAACTCGACCGCGTAATCAAACTTGATGATGATTCTGCAACTACAAGTACTAGTTCGACTAGCACGACTAGCTCAAGCAGCACATCGATTGCACCAACAATGACGAGTACTACTGTCCCAACTAGTTCAAGCACTAGTACGACCAGCACAACTATCCCGACTAGTTCAAGCACTAGTACAACGAGCACGAGCACAACATCATCTAGTTCGAGCACTAGTACAACCAGCACTACTTCAACCAGCACTACTTCAACTAGTACTACTACTAGTACTAGTACTACTACTTCAACTAGTACTACCAGTACAACAGTGCCAGTCACGGTTAGCGAATCAGGTGAGCCAGTACCGAATTCTTACATTATTCGTTTGCGCGGTGATGTCCCGGCGCAACAATTTGCATCCGCTGAGCAAAATCTTGGTGTCAATGTTCTACAAGTTTTCACGCAGGCGATTAATGGATATGTGGCTGTATTAACAAGTGCAGAAAAATCACGGCTTGAAAAAGACTCTCGTGTGCAGAGCATCGAACAAGATGCAATAGTTACGGCTGACGGCGATCAAGCAAACCCACCATCTTGGGGTTTAGATCGCATTGACCAACGCGGTGTCACACTCGATTTAAATTATTCATACAACTTCACGGGCGTCGGCGTTAGTGCATACGTCATTGACACTGGTGTTCGTGCTGATCACTCGCAATTCTCAGGCCGCGTTGCAGTGGGATACACATCAATTAGCGATGGTCGTGGTTCGGCAGACTGTCACGGGCACGGCACACATGTCTCTGGCACAATCGGTGGCTCAACATACGGTGTAGCAAAATCGGTTTCGATCGTGCCGGTTCGTGTGCTCGGTTGTACTGGTAGCGGCTCAACTTCTGGAGTCATCGCTGGTATCAACTGGATGATTACTCATCACCAGTCTGGGGTTCCCGCAGTTGCCAACATGAGTCTTGGTGGTTCGTTCTCATCTGCATTGAACTCAGCAGTTGCAAATGCTGTATCCGACGGAATCGTGATGGTAGTTGCCGCAGGCAATAGCAATGCAAATGCCTGCAATTATTCACCTGCGTCTGAACCAATCGCAATAACTGTGGGCGCAACTACTTCGGCTGATGAGCGTGCAAGTTACTCAAACTACGGCAACTGCTTAGATATTTTTGCGCCAGGCTCAAGCATTGTCTCGTCTTGGTACTCATCTTCGAATGCAATTCGTTCGCTATCAGGCACATCAATGGCATCTCCGCATGTTGCGGGCGCAGCGGCATTGCTTCTTGAAGCAGATTCGACAATGTCACCGGCAGCAGTCAGAGAGAAATTAATTACCTTTGCAACGCCAGATGCAATCAGCGGTGCCGGTTCGGGTTCTGTCAATTTATTGGTGTACACAAAATCTGCGTGGTCGGCGCCAGTGCCGATCGCACCGAGTGTGCCGCGCGATTTAATTGCAATAGGCGGTAATGCCTCTGCTGTTTTAAGTTGGGTTGCACCAACCTCTAGTAACGGCAATGCTGTTACAGATTATGTAATCGAATTTTCGTCGAATAATGGCGCTGCGTGGTCAACATTTGTTGACGGTGTATCGGCGTCAACTTCGGCGAC
>JAPKZT010000195.1 GCA_026393655.1 Actinomycetota bacterium
ACTGAGTCCTAGCGGTTTATTCAGTCGATTTATGAGCATGTTTGGCGTGCACTACAACTGGCTCGACGGCTCACCGATAACCGTAATTCTCGGACTCGTTTATGGATACATTCCATTTTTAATTCTTCCGCTCTACGCAACTCTTGAGCGTTTAGATTGGCGGCTCATTGATGCGGCGCGAGATCTCGGCGCCAACTCGCGACAAACATTTCGACTAGTGACCGTTCCGATGTCAAAAGCTGGACTGGTTGCCGCTGGCGTTCTCATTGCCCTGCCGATGTTCGGCGACTATTACACGAATGATTTGCTATCACGGTCACCAAACACTGAAATGCTCGGCAACCAAATTGATTTCTTTTTAAATGCCAGCACTCAACCACAGCGAGGAGCGCTCTTAGTGCTCGCACTTTCTATTTTTCTTCTGACCTTCATGTCGTTTTATCTACGCAGCACTAGACAACATGCGCGTCAAACAACCCGATGACGCTCGTGACTAGTCAGGCTCAGAGGCGTGCAAGAACCTCACCGCTTGTATTCGTAATTTGGGTTTACATTATCTGGAGCATCGTGCCAGTAATAATTGCAGTTATTTATTCGTTCAATAAGGGTCGCAGCCGCACAGTTTGGCAGGGCTTCTCACTTCGTTGGTGGTTTACAGATCCGAATGCTTCGCTGTGGCATGACGACTCAATGCGCAATGCAGTTTTCAACTCACTAGTTCTTTCAATCGGCACAATGCTCGTTGTAACCCCGCTCGGTATCACACTGGCAATCGGCGCGCAACGAATTCGTGGCAGAGGCAGCAATGCTGTTCAAGGTTTAACTGCAGCACCATTGATCACACCAGAAATAGTTGTCGGTGCAGCATTGCTAATAACTTTCACGCGCTTGTTTACTGCCGTGCCGCTTGGCTTTACAGCGCAGCTACTCGGCAACGTTACATTTTCACTTTCAAGTGTCGTCGTTATAGTGCGCGCACGCCTTGTTTCGATCGGCCCATCGTTTGAAGAAGCAGCGCGAGATTTAGGCGCAACTCGCTGGCAAGCACTTCGCCATGTTTTATTGCCGATGCTGTGGCCATCAGTGATGGCGAGTCTTGTCGTTGTGTTTGCAACTGTGATTGACGATTTCGTGATAACTAGCTTTCTTTCATCGGGGGTTGATTCAGAAACTGTGCCTTTGCGTATTTATTCATCTGTGCGTGGCGGCGCAACACCCGCACTTAACGCACTCGCAACGCTTTTGGTGATCACATCGTTCACAGCACTAGTTATTGGGCTTTTTGGATTGTCAATTTGGCGCAAGCGCCACGGCGAACATGGCGGCCTTCGTGCGGCACTTGCCGACGTAACTCAAATGGAAAACTAACTAGACAGTTAACTAGCTAGCGGCAAAATTCGCACGGCATCCTGCAGCACATCAATCGTGGTTTCTTGACCATCTCGCAAACTTGCCGACGTTTCATCATTCGGCACCTCGGCAGTTAGTGAAATTGCGCCAAGCCTTAATGCGACGCGCAAACTTGAGCCGGCGAAAGTTACTCTTTCAATAGTTGCTTTGTGACTACCAGACCCAATGCGAATTCTTTCAGGTCGAATCATCACCATGCCGTCACCAAGTGGTGCAGAATCAGGCGCGATAAATTTCTCGCCGCCCACTTCGACCACACCGCGCGATAAAACTCGACCAGAGACGAGATTTGCGGCACCAACGAATTGTGCCACCGCCACCGAATTTGGCTGCTCATAAAGTTCACGCGGAGCACCCACCTGCATTAACTGCCCATCACGCATTACACCGATGCGATCGCTCATCGTGAACGCTTCGTGTTGATCATGAGTTACATAGATGAAGGTGATTCCGATTTGGCGTTGCAAAGTCGCTAGTTCGATTTGCAGTCTGGCTCGCAATTGCGCATCAAGCGCACCAAGTGGCTCGTCTAACAACAGCACGCTGGGTTCAAGAATCAGAGCACGAGCAAGTGCTACCCGTTGTTGCTCGCCACCAGAAAGTTGGTGCACACGGCGCTCACCAAAACTGCCAAGTTGCACGAGCTCAAGCGCCTCGCCGACTCGCTGCTCGTCAGACTTAGAACTTTTGGTGAAAGAGTTTTCGAATCGCAAACCAAACTTGATGTTTTCCTTCACATTCAAATGCGGAAACAACGAATAGTTCTGAAAAACGGTATTTAGCGGCCGAACTTCGGGCTCATCATTTGTTACATCGCGATTGTCGATAAAAATATTGCCACTATCAGGTTGCTCAAACCCGCCGATCATCCGCAATGTCGTTGTCTTGCCACAGCCAGACGGGCCAAGCATCGAAAAAAATTCACCAGCACGTATTTCTAGAGATACATCGTTGACCACAACTCGGTCGCCATACGACTTAAATAAATTCTTTAGCGTTACCGCACCGTCAAGTTCTCTCGCTGGCATGAGTTATCCCCCGAAAAAAATTAGGCGCGCATCGTTTCGATGTTGCCATCGACTGGCAACACCTGACCGGTGATAAACCTTGCAGCAGGTGAACTCAGAAACACTGCTGATGCCCCAATATCACTGGCGTCGACAAAAGTTTTCATTGAAACCTGATTCTCATATCCGGTGCGAATACTTTGCGCGGTCACTCCAGTTGCGGCGGCTTCACGCTCGATCACGCCATCCATCCGTGGGCCGCTAACCGAACCTGGGCAAATCGCGTTAACACGCACACCGTCGGCACCGAGCTCCATCGCCCAAGATTTTGTTAGCCCAATGATGCCCCACTTTGCTGCAACATATGGCGAGCGCAACGGGTAGCCAAAGATTCCAGCACTTGTCGAGATATTAATTATTGAACCTCGAGTCTGCAACAACATCGGCACGGCCGCACTTGTGCAGCGAAATGTGCCGCCCAGATTGATGCGCACGCATTCGTCGTAGGCATCGGGATCCATTTCATCGACCCGAGCGGTTGGCCCAGGCACGCCGACGTTATTTACTAAAATATCTAAGCCGCCGAGATCGCTTTGAATCGCAGAGAACATCGCCGTCACATCACTGGTTTTTGAAACATCGCAAACATAATTCGGCTTTGTGCTGTCGTTGACATCGCAAACAACAACTGTGGCACCGGCTTGTTTGAACGCGTCGGCTATCGCCTTGCCGATTCCCGAGCCACCACCTGTCACCAAAGCCCGCAAACCTTTAAGTGTGAAATCTTGAGAGTTCGGCGACGTAACCATCTAAATAGAACTTAGCGTCTATCGCGCTAGCCGTGAATTTTTCCGTCGGGCAATAGTGCATTAGTCATGATTGCGCCATACAAGTCGACACCAGTGAGATTCGCACCGGTCATGTCGCTGTCAGACATCAGTGCTCCGCGCAAATTCGCACCTCGTAAATTCGCCCCCTTAAGATTTGTGCCCTTAAGGTTTGCTCCCTCAAGATTGGCCGTGAAGAGTTCTGCGCCAGACAAATCAGCACCAGATAAATCAGCGCCAGAAAGGTCTGCACCCGTCAAATTTGCGCCAGACAAATCTGAATCTGCCAACATTGAGTTCTTTAGATTTGCCTTGTTTAGAACTACGCCATGAAGATCCGCGCCTTTCAATATCGTCCCTTCTAAATCTGCGTCGGCAAGAACCGCGAATGGCGCGATTTCATAGCCATTTAGGCGGGTGGTCAACACTGGCGTACTTGATGCCCAATAGCCAAAAATCAAAAAGATTGGGATCAAAAAAATTGAAACTTTTACGATCCGCACCCTCAAACCCTAGAGCAGGAACCCAAACCGAGCAGACTCCCTTGCCAATTCGACTAAATTCAGCCCGATGATCAGCCTAAAAAATGACTATTTGTGAGCAATGTCACAGATTGTTAATTCGCACTAACTGCCGAGAAATTTGCTGGTTTTGTTTATTGGTTAAAAAACCAAGCAGTCAAGATCAAAGTTAAAAACTAATTTTGAGATCGATTGCGTACCCCAAAAAAAGGAAAATAATGTTGAATCAATTCAAAAAATCAGTATTGCTGGTTTCCGTAGGAATGATCCTCGGAGCTGGCGTAATGGCAGTCAGTGGAGTTTCAGCAGCGGCGAACAACACCGTCTGTGCAAACAAAAAAACTGCTGCTATGAGAATGGCAAGTTCATGTTCATCAAGTGAGTCAGATGTAACTTCGTCACTCAAGGGTGCAACTGGTGACAAGGGTGCAACTGGTGCAACTGGTGCAGCCGGTGCAGCAGGTCCAGCAATGGGTGGAGCGACTGCAAATGCTTCAGCATTTCCAAACGCTTTCGTATCATACGCAAGCACAACATCAACATTCACAGTTGCTCAACTTTTGACCAACCGCATCATTGTGACGAGCCAAACTGCTCCAATCACAATCACAATGCCAACTGCAGCAGCAACGCTTACTGCAATTGATGGCGAAAAGGCAACAACGACATTCGAGTTCACAATCGTAAACAACGGCACCGGCTTGGTAACACTCGCTCCAGGCGCTGGTTTCACATCGGTTGGAAACATGACTGTCACAGCATCAAGCGCAACAACAGACGGCTCCGGCTCATGGATGTGCGTAGTAACAGTAAAAGACGTTTCAGCAATTTGCTACCGCAAATAATCTGAACTTCTAATAACTGATTAACTTTCGGGTTGTTAGTTCGAGCAATCGAACTAACAACCCGATTTTTATTTTCTGGCTAATTTCAAATTACGAATGTTCAAACTTAAGTTTTTTGCCCGGGCCGCACTGACACCAATGCCACTGCCGGGGCCGCAACTGCAAGCAGCACCAACGAAGGCAAAATGCCTATCTTTGGTGTCCATACCGCGTTAGTAAACATCTCAAGTTGGTTACCTGGCTTAATGCCCACGGAATATCTTCTTAACGCAGTTGCTCCACACCAAATCATCAGAATTGTCCAAACTGATGCAACCCAATATTCACGGCTAGCACGCCAGTCGGCACGAGCAAATAGAACGATCGGCACACCAACTAAAAGCGGCACGATGTGGCGGCCCTGCAAACCAAAACCGCGCACAAACGAATACATCTGTATGTCCACCAAAATTCCGAACGCGATAGCTGATGCGATAATCAATAATGCTGTGAGTCGTGTGCCTTGCGAAACTTTTCTCCACTGCACGATAAACACGGTCACCGCCATTGCGGCCGCTAAATACAACGCTGGCGTTGACGTCGGTGTATCGAGCCAGCCATAGTTGCCATACGACTGTCTGATTACTTCTGGCAAATGACTCAGTGTCTCCATAATCAGTTCACCACGCGGCAATCCTGGAGTATCTCTGACATAACTGGGCGAAGTCTGAAAACTATAGATCCTGACAAACCACCAAATCGAAAAAACCATCGCAATTAGCTGTGTAGATAAGAGCCATCTACGTTGAAGCAGAGATCGTATATTAATTTTATTAGTCCACGATGCACAGACAATCAATGCGAGAACGATGCCGTACGACACAAAGCCAAGTGGCCTTGCACCAATCAAAAATACGCCGGCTGCGCCAATTGCGAATCGTTCAAAACGGGACATCTCTTCTCCAGCCAAAAGATCGGGCAAGAGTGTCCACAGCAGCACAGCCGAGCAGATCTCGACGCCGCTCGTGTTATTAACTGCCGAGATAAAAATGACGCCAGGGGTCACGGCTATCAAAACACCAACTACTGTTCGTGCTCGTCTGCGCAAGCCGTGCATTGATACGGCAAGAAACAGCGCGCAAAGCAAACCGACGACATAGCGCGAGGCAAATGCCGACAAATCTCTCGGACCAAATAATGTGCCGACTCCAGAAACCAAAAAAACGATTGGCGGATATCTGCCCATCTGCGTCCAAGGCGGGTCGGAAACAATCGCAATCGAACCAACAGGCACATCACATGCAGGCTTTTCGCTCACAAAAATAAAACATGCCGGCCCCGCAAGTGCTGTGCTGAACCGTGGGTCAATATCCACTGAAGTTGTCCAATAGAACATCTCTGGCGATGCGGGAATATTTTTGCCAACTAGTTGGCCCCGAATAACAGCAGCAGATTTTATGAAATTTGAGTGTTCATCTGGCCCTGCAAATAACGGAAGCATCGTGCTCCAGACCATTATCAACGCAAGAATTGCCAGAAATATTCTGAGGAACCCAAAATCATGTTTTGCACCGGGCAAATAACTTCTATTCATACCATTTAAGTCTCCCACGTCAATTGTGGAGCTGAGGGGAATCGAACCCCTGGCCTCTTCCATGCCATGGAAGCGCTCTACCAACTGAGCTACAGCCCCAATAAGACTTCTTTACGCTACCCGATAGATCTAATCAGATACCACTAGCCTGCTTACGAATGTCTGGACAAGATCAAAAACTAAATCTTGCAAAGGTTTACCAATTTAGGTTTGCGGGGCTTGCCCAAGAAAAAAAAGACGCAACTTGGGCTCTTGTTACTCGGTGGATTGAATCAAAACTTAGTAACCCAAGAAGTGTGCTTGACCCAGCCGCCGGTCGTGGAGAATTTATTATTTCGTCTCAAGCGACAGAGCGCTGGGCGTGCGATTTATCTGATCAACGAACCAGTTGGCCAACTGGGGTCACGACGAGATTCGGCGATATCTACAAAATTGACTTGCCCGAAAACTATTTTGATTTGATTTTTGTTTCTAACTTTTTAGAACACTTGGCGACACCAGATGATGTTTATAAATATTTGATGCAACTACGCAAATCACTCAAGCCCGGTGGCAAACTCGCGATATTGGGACCAAACTTTCGGTACTGCGCAAAAGAGTATTACGACTTTGCCGACCACTTGTTGCCACTCACACACAGAACAATCGAAGAGCATTTGGCTGCAGCCGACCTTCAACACCACTCGACCGTTGCACGCTTTTTGCCACTTTCGTTTCGCTCGCAACGGTTCTCTCACCCAGCGCTGGTGAAACTTTATTTAGCAGTGCCGATTTTTTGGCGACTGTTCGGTAAGCAATTTTTTATCGTTGCAACTCGACCAGCGGATTAACTAAATTACTAGCGAAATTACTAGCTAACGAGGCGCCAACTGACTGCTGGCACATCGCGATACAAGCGTTCGATTTCGTAAAATCTGCGTGTCTCGTCATCAAACACATGAATTACAACACTGCCGTAATCAATCAAAATCCACTGCTGTTCGGTTACACCCTCACTAGATAATGGCGAGCGACCTGTCTCACGACGAACCGCGTCGGTGATTGCATCGCAGATCGTGCGCACCTGACGCTTGTTGCCAGCACTCGCAACAACGAACAAGTCAGTAATCGCCAAAATCTCACCGACATCTAAAACGGTCACATCAGTTGCTTGTTTTTCGTCAGCGGCCTGCGCGGCAACTTTGGCAATGCGCAAGGCGTCTGGTTGTGGTGTGTAAGTACTCATTCGTCCGAGGGCACAACAGTAGTGGCAGGAAGATCTGGATTGTCTTTTGAAAACGCAACAAATGACTTTCCTAAAATAATCTGCAGTTCAATACCTTGCGCGCGTTCGCGGGTTTGAGCCGTTTCAAAGTCGCCAATAAAATCCTGCAAACCAATATTGGCCAGAACATTCGAGTCAACATATCGAATTTCTGTTACTTCTTGAGGTGGGCCAGGCACCTCGCGCACAAGTGCCACGTCAAAACCGATTGCCACAAGACGACGAACAATCTCACGACTCACGGCTGGATCATTAAACGGACTATCAACCTGAACCGCGAGAGCACCAGCCACACCCGAGCCCGTGACCGAAGTTGGTGCAACGCTAGCCATGATCATTGTGACTTCTGATGGGTCGAGGCTGAACATGTCTAACGAATTTGGATTATCGACACCACTTGGCACTGCAGTTGCAGCGAACTGCCAGATTTGAATTGGGCCGTTGAATAAACGTTGCATAAAACTTGCAAAATCTAAAGGTGTTTCAAGTGGGTCTGTCTGCAAATTTTGAAGTCTGAGCCCGAGACCAATTGTGTTAGCGATTGCTGTCCACGCAGATTTATGGTGATTAAATCTCGCTGATTCGCTTTGATCAATTTCGCGCGCCAGCAGAATACCGGCCAACGAAAATGTGTCAATCGTTGCTTTGCCTGTTTTCGCAACAAGAGTCGTGGCGCCGTCTGCGCCTGTGTTGCGCACATCAGAATCAAGAAGTATCTCAACTGGGCCAACCGGACCAAGCAACTTAAGTAAGTCATCACGATTCAAAATACCCACAGCAGAAACCGTGACATTAAGTAAACCCTCGACATCGGCGACGAATGCAGATGGATCTCCGTCGATATAACTATCGGAAATTCTTCTCGGTGCTTCTCCTTGCGCAACTTCTGCTTGAGTTTTTGCTGGGATCGAAATAATTGTGCCACCGAAGCTGCCGCCCGCCAAGGCAATCACACTTACCGTGGTGATCTCTTTTGAGTCATTGACAGTTGCCAAAAGTGCAACCGGCGTGTCAGGAATTTTTAAAGTCTTGATGTCGTTGACATTGGTGCCGCTGTTCGAATTGAGCACCGAGTTGTAGCCGATCACGAGACCAGCGGGCAGCATCAACGCAGACGCAATGCCGCAACACAATGCGACTAGTAACCGCTGTTTTTGTCTTTGTACGATCGCCGTCATGATTTTTCAGCACCGGATTTAGGCGCTCCGTATAAACCACGATCGGCGATGACGTTCAGGACTTCGCTTGCAACCAGATAATCAAGCGGTCGACCGTCTACAAAGCGCTGACGCAAGTCAGTAGAACTCACTTCGAGCCTCGGGGCCTCAACGCGGTTCCATTTGAATTCACTTGGTGGCACCAAGGGCGAACCTGGTCGGTCAACAACTACCAAAGTTGAGAGTTTGGCAATTTCACTTGCACGCTGCCATGACGCGAACTTTGCAGCGGCGTCGTCGCCAACGATCGTAAAAAGTTCAGCGCCTACATAACGGTCACTCAACGCAATTAAAGTATCCGCGGTA
>JAPKZT010000240.1 GCA_026393655.1 Actinomycetota bacterium
GATAATGAACTAGCAATGGTTCGCCAAACGAGGTGAATGAATCTGGTTTTGACGCGAGTCGCCCAGGGTTGTTCCGCACTGCGTTGAGCACCCGAGCGTTAACTAATCAGAAAGTTTCACAAATCATGGCAAATCCAAGCGCTGAAAAAGTCGCAGTCGTCGCCGAAGTGCGCGAGAAGCTCGTCGCTGCAAACTCGGCGATCATTACCGAATATCGCGGTATGACTGTTGGGTCTCTTGCCGCATTGCGTCGCAAGTTGCACCCACATAATGCCGAATACAAAGTTTACAAAAATACGCTTGCGCGATTTGCTGCACGCGAGGCTGGTGTCGCCGAACTCGAAGCATTTCTTAAAGGCCCAGCGGCGATTACTTTTGTCAAGGGCGATGCATCTGCTGTAGCAAAAGTTTTGCGCGATCACGCAAAAGAAAATCCAGCGCTCGTTTTAATGGGTGGGGTTGTTGCCGGCAAAACTGTCAACGCCAAAGAGCTTCGAGCCCTTGCCGACTTGCCACCACGCGAAGTGATGTTGGCACAATTCGCTGGCTTGCTAAAAGCACCAATGTCAAAGACAGCAAACTTGCTCGCTGCGTTGCCACGCAAAGCCGCTTACGGCCTCAAGGCACTCATCGAACAACGCGAAGCAGCATAACGGTTTAAGAAATTAAGAAAATTAAAAAATAACTAGCTAATTAACGAATCAAATAACGAAACAAATAACTAATCAAATAAAACAGGAGAACAAAGACATGGCACTTACAAAAGATCAGATCCTTGATGGAATCTCAGAACTCACAGTTCTTGAGCTCAAAGACCTTCTCGACGCGTTCGAAGAGAAGTTCGGCGTTTCAGCAGCAGCCCCAGTGGCAGTTGCCGCAGCAGGCGGAGGAGCACCAGCAGGTGATGCAGCAGCAGAAAAAGACGAGTTCACAGTCATCTTGAAAGATGGCGGCGCTCAGAAGATTGCCGTTATTAAGGCAGTTCGCGAACTCACTTCACTTGGTCTCAAAGAAGCAAAAGATCTTGTTGACGGTGCACCAAAGCCTGTCCTTGAAAAGGCCAGCAAGGATGACGCAGCAAAGGCAAAAGCCAAGCTCGAAGAGGCCGGCGCAACCGTCGAACTCGCTTAATTCGCGGTCGAGGCGTCCGGGTTTCCGGACGCCGACCGTGGTCTTAATTTGCGAGTCTGGTGAATTTCACCAAAAATTTGTGATTAAGGACAAAACATCGCCCTCGGCAATGTTTTCTGCTCCCTAGCACAGATAGGCTCGTAAATCGCCGTGCTTCGCCCCCTGACTAACTCAAAAAGTTTTTCAGAAGGCTATTCACTGCAAATTCCCTGCTTGCCAAGTTCTTAACCTAGGAGTACACTCGTGGCCCTTCGTGCTGATGCACGCGAACGCTATTCGTTCGCAAATCTATCTGATGCAATGGAAATCCCGAATCTAATCGGCGTACAACGTGAAAGCTTCGAGTGGTTTCTCACCGAAGGTTTGCGAGAAGTCTTCGAAGATATTTCACCAGTCAAAGGTGTCAGCGATGATCTTCAACTTGAACTTACATTTGATCCGGATGATGCCGACCTAAATCCGAAGCCAAAGTTCACAGAAGCAGAGTGTCGCGATCGTGACATGACTTATTCAGTGCCAAAATTTGTTAAGGCAAAGTTTTTAAACCGTCCAACTGGCGAAATCAAAGAGCAGACAGTTTTCATCGGTGACTTCCCAAAGATGACCGACAAGGGAACCTTCATCATCAACGGCACCGAGCGTGTTGTTGTTAGTCAGTTAGTTCGTTCACCTGGTGTAATTTTCGAACCAGGCGAGCGCTTTCGTTTGCGTAACTTGTCGAAGTATCAACTCGTCAAAGGCACGATTCACCCATCTCGCGGTGAGTGGCTTGAGTTCGATGTTGAGCACAAGCCAGGTAAAGAAGTAACAGCCGGTACTCGTGTTGCGCGAAAGCGTCGCATGGGTGTGTTCACAATTATTCGTGCGCTCGGTTACGACGAGTTAAATGCGCCAGGTTTCATTGACCGCTTCGTTAATTACTTTGACTTTCTTGAAGATCAGTGGCGTCGTGAAAAGTTGATTGCTCCAACTCGCGAAGAAGCATTGCTCGAAATTTATAAGCGCGCTCGCCCAAGTGAGCCACAGAACGTTGAGGCCGCTCGTGTTTATTTCGAGCAGGCATTCTTTGGTGTGCGTTACAACTTGTCGCGAGTTGGTCGCTACAAATTGAATCGCAAACTCGGTGGCGAAGTAAAGAAGATTCAAGAGATGTTTGGTCTTAAGACCGGCACCGAGCTTGGGCAACTTGATATTGCTGCTGAAGACCAAGATGTGTTGAGCCGTTGCGAAGTTTTGGCAACGATTTCATACATGTTGCATCTTGTTAAGCAAGAGCCTGGTTATCGCCTTGACGACCAAGACCACTTTGCTAACCGTCGTATTCGTTCAGTTGGTGAATTGATTCAGAACCAAGTTCGAATTGGTTTGTCACGAATGGAGCGAGTTGTTCGCGAGCGCATGACGACTCAAGATTCTGAAGCGATTTCGCCACAGACTTTGATCAACGTGCGACCGGTCGTGGCAGCAATCAAAGAGTTCTTCGGAACTTCTCAGTTGTCGCAGTTCATGGACCAAGTCAATCCGTTATCTGGTTTGACTCACCGTCGCCGACTTTCGGCTCTCGGACCAGGCGGACTCAGTCGCGAGCGAGCAGGTTTCGAAGTTAGAGACGTTCACTTTTCTCACTACGGTCGAATGTGTCCTATTGAGACACCAGAAGGTCCAAACATTGGTCTGATCGGTGCATTGTCGACATATGCGCGAATTAATCCGTTTGGTTTCATCGAAACTCCATACCGCCGTGTCAGAGGTGGAATTATTACGAATGAAATTAAATACATGGCTGCTGACGAAGAAGAAAACTACGTCGTTGCTCAGGC
>JAPKZT010000263.1 GCA_026393655.1 Actinomycetota bacterium
CTAGTGGTTCTTCTGGAACGACTGGTTCGGCTGGCTCGAATGTGGCCGTTGTGTTGCCTGTCGAGATTCCTGGTGTGATTTCGGTCTGTGTAAATAAATCAACTTCGGTGTTACGTGACACTGCAGATAATTCTTGTTCGGCTAGCAATGAAGTGAAGGTCGAGTGGCTTGACAGTGGTGCGTCGCCAAAGATTTGTGTAAATAATAATAATCGTCAAATGACTTTGGCTCAAGATGGCAAATGTTCAACAAAGAACAGTGCTGTTGCAGATGTGACCGTCAACAAACAAATTTTGGCTTGTGCTGATGACAAAACTGGTGTGCTGCGTTATCAGGCATCTGGTATTTGTGGTGTGAATAATGATCCTGTTGTTTGGGTACTTAAAGATCAAGGCGTGGCAAGAAATGTTGATTCGGGTGTCAAAAAAGGTGTCATTGAGATTATTAGCTTGATACCAACTAACGGTGCTGGTAACGCTGGTGCTGGTACTAGTTCTGGAGCTAGTACTGGTGGCTCAACAAAAACTGTTACAACTAGCCCGACTACAAATACTTCTTCAGCAACAACTACAACAACTACTGCTGCGCCGATTAGTACTGCAACAACAACTACTAGTTCAACTACAACAACTAGTTCATCAACAACGACGACGACTGTTGCGTCGCGTGTGTCTGGTTCGTTTGCCGGTTATTTGGGTGGTACTTGTCCTGATGGTTCAGGTATTCCTTGGTACTGGGGTAGTGGTGGGCAAGCTCGTGCAGGCGGTTGTTCGGCTGCTGCATCAATAGCGCCAATCTCTACTGGTGGTTCTGGTAGTTCTGAATCGGCGGCAACAACCACCACAACAGTTGCACCTGTTGTTGTGCCCGGCACACCAGCCACACCAACTGGTGTTTCAGGCAACGCTCAAGTCACGGTTTCAGTCACTGCTGGTTCTGGTGGCACACCAACTAGCTACACAGTTAGTGCGTCACCACAAGTTTCCGGAGTCACTCGAACTTGCACGGTTACTGGTGCGTCTGGTTCATGTGCTGTTACCGGTTTAACAAACGGCACGGCGTACACGTTTACGACAACAGCAACAAACTCTGCAGGCACATCAAGTGCGTCGACTGCGTCTAGTTCGGTAACACCACAAGTAGTGCCTGGCACACCAGCCACACCAACTGGTGTTTCAGGTAACACTCAAGTCACTGTCTCTGTTACTGCTGGTACTGGCGGCACACCAACTAGTTACACGATCACTAAATCAACTGATGGTGTCACATATTCGACAGGTTGCACAGTTACTGTTCCGGCTAGTTCATGTGTTGTTACAGGTTTAACAAACGGCACGGCCTACACGTTTAAAACAACAGCAACGAACTCTGCAGGCACATCAAGTTTGTCGAGCGCGTCAGCTTCGGTAACACCAGCAACGGTATATACCGTTGGCAGCACCGGCCCGGGCGGCGGCCTTGTGTTCTACGTTCAATCCGGTGGTGGTACGTTCACTTCAACAGGGTCAGACTGTGATACTGCATGCAAATATTTGGAAGTCGCGCCCAGTGACCAAGGATTAAACATTCCGGTGGCGACGGCGGCTGCGTTCTGCTACGCGGCTAGTTCCGATACGGGCAACCAAGATTGCCAAAACAACAGCATTTACTCAAACACTTCTGGTCAAGCTGCGTCACGCACTGCGTCAAATGCCATTGGCATGGGAATGGCGAATACAAACGCAATATATGCTCGCATGACTACGGCTGGAGGTGCTGCCACGAGTGCTTATTCCGCAGGAATCGCATGGGACTACTCGAACAACGGCAAAACCGACTGGCATCTGCCATCACTAGACGAACTCAATCAGTTGTGTAAATGGAATGGAGGTTTGGCTTGGTCATCGAATGCCACAGTGTGTTCCGGTGGCACTTTGAACTCTGCTACGAATGGAGCAAACACAAGTGCTTTTAGCACTAACACCTATTGGAGTTCTTCGGAGTTCTCCGGCGCTGCCACGCAGTCCCAGAATTTTCCCACTGGCAATGTGAACGCAGGCTTTTGGAAGGGCGACGCAAACAAGCGGATGCGTGCAGTGCGGGCTTTTGGTTAGTTACTTAACTATATTAATTTTGCTTTTTGGTGACGATGGCGTTTATTCAGGAGTGAGCAGTTTTTCGTGATGTTTATCGGCTGACGCTGTGCATCCACCAGCACTGTCTAGTTGCAAGTTTCTAGATTGTGATTCGGGCTTGAGCAATCAAAGACGGTCGGTAGAGTTTTGTAGATGTCGCCATTGATCGCACTTGCTGGACGTTTTGGTGTTTGCTTATTGCTGATAGGTCATTGACGTGAAAACTCTTAATCGCATAGTTGTAGTTTCAGTGTTGTCGGCTGTCGTGTTGGCAACCGGTGTTTTATCGACCGGTGTGGCTAATGCGAAATTAAATTCGACATCTGAAGATGTTCGTGTTGCAGCAAGCAAGTTTCGCTCAAGTGTGACCACGACATCGAGTTCGCAATCAATGACTTGCGCAACTGGAGCGAAGTGTGTTCTTGGCGATATCGGCCCGGGTGGCGGCCAAGTTTTTTATGTCGCAGATGGTATTAGTTTTTTCACTTCAGTCGGCTCGATTTGCAATACGAAATGCAAATATCTTGAGGCGGCACCAGTTTCATGGAGTACTAGTACTCAAAAACCTAAGCAAACAAATTGCGTGACTCCTGGTAGTGCAACGACAGATCCAAAATGTGTGTGGTCTGGCGTTACCGCAAAATTAATTGGGTTATCCGCTCAGGGCATTGAAATTGGCACCGGATATGCAAACACATCGGCGATTATCGCTCAATCAAATATTGCGGGCAAGGCTGCGACTGCTGCTCGCGGCTATCAAGGTGGTGGGTTCGTAGATTGGTTTTTGCCGTCACAACTTGAACTCAACCAGTTGTGTCGATACGCACAAAATCTTGAGGTCGACACTGGCACAACATCTTGCGTTCGCGGTGAACTGCGTCCTGGTTTTTCGGCTGATTACTACTGGAGTTCTTCTGAGAGCATTCGTCCGTACCCTGCGCGTTTTCAGTCATTTAATACTGGGGCGCAGATCACGAGTAGCAAATTTTATGCGTTCTATGTGCGCCCGGTGCGAGCGTTTGGATAATCACAAAATAGTGCTTTAGTTAACTCGGTTTAGTGGTTAAATCCGCGATCTGAGTGTCGATTTAGTAGATAATTGTGAGTGAGATTTACGACCTACTACTTGCGTCGGGTTAGTCGTTGGCTAAATCGTAGGTTTGTTCGAGATATCGGTTTTACGTTGACTGAGTTGGTTATCACGATGCTGGTTCTTGGTGTTTTGACGAGTATTGCGATACCGAGTTTTTTGGGTTCACGTAACAATTCTTACGACAAAGAAGCACAGGCATCTATCGAAGTTGTATTGCGGGCAGCGAGATTGCTTTATCAAAGTCAGGGCGATTTTTCGACGGGTTCGTCAGCGCAATGTGGCGATTCAACAATTCTGGCAGCTGATCTACAAAAACTTGAACCCAATGTTGATGATGTTGCGAGTTCTGTTTCATCAACTAATTCTCGAGTAGTGAGTGTTCAGGCTGTTCAAACATGGAACTCAAATGGTGAGCTTTTAGGGTGCCAAGGTTTTTATGCTGTTGCGTTGTCGTCTAGTGGTAGTTGTTGGGCTGCTCGACTTATTGTTGAAGGCAAATTTTTGCGGTCTAGCAGTGTGTCACCGGTTGCTGTCGCGCAACAAACAAATACATCCAATAAGGCTGTTACTACTTGGACTGCTTTAGCGGTTAACGGTACTGCCTTTGGTGCGTTGAAACCGCAAACCAGCGCGGCTGATGGTAACAACACAAATAATCTTGCTTCGATTAAAACTTATTGCAAAGCTAAAGAACAATCGACAGGTTCACCAACAGTTGATGGTTTATATATTGCACCGTCACAGTTTTATGCAACATGGCGTGATGTTGCACCAGGTGGAACCGCAAGCAATGTTTCTGCAGCTGCTGCTGAGGCAGTAATCGCTGCTGCGGCAGGAACCGGATCTTTATGGACTTCGCGCACCGCAGCAAGCGCCGATAGTTGGGTTGCTGTTGCTTACGGTGGCGGCAGGTATGTCGCGGTCGGTACTAATGCGGTGATGACTTCAACCGATGGGATTACTTGGACTTCAGGTACGCCAGCAACAAGCGATGAATGGTGGGGCGTGGCTTATGGTGCTGGCATTTGGGTGGCTGTCTCTTACAACGGCACCGTGATGACTTCGACAAACGGAACAGCTTGGACACAACGCTTCCCACCGGCTGGCAATGAATACTTCGGGGTGACGTATGGCAATGGATTGTTTGTAGCCGTAGGAGAAACCGCTACGGGAAGTCCAAACAACCAAATAATAACTTCGCCAGATGGGATTAACTGGACTGCTCGGTCGTCGCCTGTCATCATTAGATGGCACAGCGTGGCGTATGGCAATAATTTGTTTGTCGCAGTCGCCCGCGACGGAACTGCCACAAATCGAGTAATGACTTCGACTGATGGGATTACTTGGACGACGCAAACGTCAGTATCCGGCGCTTGGAGAAGCGTGGCTTATGGCAATGGTTTGTGGGTAGCAACCCAATATTCATCCAATGGCATTATGACTTCGCCCGATGGGATCACATGGACAGCAAGGACAACAATAACCGGAACTGCTCAAGATTGGTCGACGGTTGTCTATGGAAGTAACACGTGGGTAGCTGTTGCCATTACAGGTACTAAGAGAGTTATGACATCACCTGATGCAACTACTTGGACTTCGCAATCATCGGCAGACGACAGTAAACAATGGTATGCACTGACTTATGGTGGGGGCAAGCTTGTCGCTGTTGCTCCGGCGGCTGGATCAGCTGTGGGCATCGTTATGACTGGCTGATTTTTTATCGCAAGCATGAACTCATAATTGGGGTTGCTGGGGTACTTTGACACACGCCAATTGATTATTAATTTGCGGTAGAATTTGCATGTGTCACAGATTGAAAAAGTGGTGACGATTAAGCGTTTGGGTCAGGAAGATCCGCCTTGGATGTATTGGCGCACGCGGCCACATGCTGAGCGGCTGGAAGCAGTAGAGAAAATTCGCAAAGAGTTTCATGGATGGACCAATGAACCTGAACCAAGACTTTCAAGAATTTATCGAATTATTCATCTCGCATAACGTCCGGTTCATGATTGTCGGAGGTTATGCAGTTGCTGCCCACGGTCATCCGCGATACACAAAAGATCTTGATGTGTGGGTCTGGGCTGATCCCAAAAATGCTGATCGAGTCATTTCAGCGCTAGCCGAATTCGGATTTGGCGAATTAGGACTGACTGCTGGGGATTTTCTAAGGCCTGACTCGGTAGTGCAACTGGGCCATGAACCGCAACGAATCGACATCTTGACGTTTGCAACCGGACTTGATTTTGCTGAGGCGTTTAAAAACCACGTTTTGATCTCGGTTGGCGATGTACAGGTTCCATTCGTGTCGGTAGATGATCTACGGACGAACAAACTTGCTACGGGTCGGTTGCAAGATCTGGCTGATGCCGAATTTTTGGAAAAGAAATAGATCATTGAGAAGTGTTCTGTCCGCCTAAGGCGCGTAGTGAAGTGATGATCGTTAGAGTTTTGTAGATGTCGCCATTGATCGCACTTGCTGGACGTTACGGCGCACCCAGTCGAGTGTCGCGAGATGCAGTTGCGTTTGCAGGGCGAAGATATCTTGATGCGATTCTGCGGGCGGGCGGCGAACCAGTCGTAATTTCTCCACAACCATTAAAAACCAAAGATGCCGAGGCGATGATGCAACGGTTCGACGGACTGGTGTTGATGGGTGGCGCAGATGTCAACCCGATTCTTTATGGGCAAGTTGCCGGTGTTCATGTTTATGGCGTACAGCCCGAGCAAGATGCATTTGAAACAGCGCTGTTGAATGCGGCACTCAATGCCGATCTGCCCGTGCTGGCTGTGTGTCGCGGAATGCAGTTGGTAAATGTCGTGCTTGGCGGTTCGCTTGTGCAGCATCTTGGTGAACTTGCTAATGCGAACGAACTGCTTGCGCACGCGCCGAAGCAGTTTCCGGTTGGCGAAGAGTTTGCTTTGCACGAAGTGAATATTAAAAGTGGAACTCGAATGGCTGAGGCACTCGGCGCGACGAAAATTAACGGCGCGTCATTTCATCACCAAGGGATTTTGAAACTCGCCGATGATTTGGTTGCTGTTGGGCACGCCCCAGACGGAATTCTTGAAGCAGTTGAGCATCGCACGAAGTGGCTGCTCGGCATGCAGTGGCACCCAGAAGACACGGCCGCTACAGACCCGCTGCAACAAAATTTATATAACGCGTTTGTTCAACGCGCGAGATTATCTTTGTCGCGTAGATAAGGCGATGTCGGCACAGTTGCCCAGCGAATTGCGCGAGTTACTGCGTCACCTAACGGCCGTAGTGCAAATTTTTCTGTGATCGGCAGAAGTGGCAAGCGAAGTGGCTTTCGTGTCCAACTTGGCAAAGTCGCAATTGTTGCCGCCACTAGCGCCGAGTATGCAACGCGTGCAGTCACTGGCAGTGGTGGTTCGAAAATCAAATATTTTGCCGCGTCGCGCGACTCGTCGGTGCTTGCAAGTTCTGGGCGGTAGTCGTGCAGTTGTTGTTTGAGTTCTTTTTCTGATTCTGGTGGGTTCGGTACGCCCAGTAAACGCGCGATTACTGCGACATCTTGCACGTAGCCATCGCGGCCTTGTTGATCGAGTGGATACGCGCCGTATCTCTGATGCGCCGCTAAAAACGAATCAACTTCGGCGACATGAACCCAGCGCAAAAGATGTGGATCATTCGCTGAGTATGGTCGACCGTCGCTCGCAAAACCAGTCACACGTGTGTGCACCATTTTGATTCTTGCGATTATTTTTTCAACTTCGTTAACTGGCCCAAAAGTTGTCGTCGCCAAGAAATCTGCGGTGCGTTGTAAGCGTCCCCACGGGTCGTTGCGATAATCAGAATGTTGTGCAACACCCGCCATTGCGAGTGGATGAAGTGATTGCAATAACAATGCACGAAGTCCGCCGATAAACATTGATGCGTCTGAGTGAACTCGAATAATTGGTCGGTCTTCGGTGAAGAGACGCTCGCCTGGTGCATCGATAATTTCTTGCGTTCTTTGGTCGGCGTTCGGGCCAATAACGCGCGCACGAATTGCCTCACCGATTTGATCACGAACAGTGGTGATTGCCGAATTGATGTCAAGTTTTTTCATATCGTTACTTCTATCGTGGCACCGAATTGCGCTGTTTGCATATATCAACGGCAAGTAGAGTAAATGCCATGGGTCATAAGGCGGATGGTGAATCTGCGGCGATAAAGGCTTCAAAAGTAAGCAAAAAGGCTTCTCGCGACAAAATGCCAAGTTGGGTGCCTCGGGCAATCGGTTTGTTTTGGGTCGGTGCTATTGCAATGCTCGCGGTGCGCGAATTATTTCACCAACTATCTGATTTTTTGA
Organism: Actinomycetota bacterium; assembly: GCA_026393655.1. Taxonomy (GTDB): domain Bacteria; phylum Actinomycetota; class Acidimicrobiia; order Acidimicrobiales; family Ilumatobacteraceae; genus BACL27. The sequence continues at coordinate 7,524 of JAPKZT010000263.1, forward strand.
TTTTGCTCGTTATTTCAGTATTTTTGGCACTGGCCATTGAGCCCGCCGTCAATCGACTTGCGGCACGAGGATGGAAACGTGGTGCCGCCACAGGCTTGATGCTCGTCAGCGTTTTTACGGCCGCAATTTTGTTTGTGATCGCAATCGGAAGTCTGGTTGCAACGCAGACCCAAGATTTAATTAGTAATCGTGATCAATATGTGACTGACACTGTTGTTTTTGTCAACAACACATTTGGTTCATCAATTAATCCGCAATCGTGGATTAAAGCACTCAGTGACCCGAACGGTTCGTTCAATAACTTCTTTACAAATCAACAAGATCGAGTCGTAAGTCTGTCGTTAGGTGCATTGAGCGGATTACTGCAAATTTTGTCAGTCACTTTGTTTACGTTCTATCTAATTTCGGATGGTCCAAGATTGCGACGAGCGTTGTGCAGCCGATTGCCAGTTAAACAACAACGAGTTGTATTGACGGTTTTTGATCTTGCGATTGCAAAAACCGGCGGTTATATATATTCGCGTGCACTGTTGGCTGTAGTTTCTGCGATATTTCATTGGGTTGTGTTTCAATCAATCGGCACGCCTGCGCCGATTGCATTAGCGATCTGGGTTGGATTAGTTTCGCAGTTCTTGCCAGTAGTCGGAACATACCTCGCCGGGGTCTTGCCGATTTTGTTAGCGTTCTTGGACTCACCAGTAAAGGCTTTGATTGTGATTATTTTTATCGCCGTGTATCAGCAATTAGAAAACTTTGTACTCGCACCGCGAATAACTGCGCGCACACTTGAGTTGCATGCCGCAGTTGCGTTTGGTGCTGCGATTGCTGGCGGTGCGGTGCTTGGCCCAATTGGTGCAGTGTTGGCTTTGCCTTTCGCGGCGATGGTGCAAGGATTTGTCAGCAATTGGGGAAAGCGTTATGAAATTGTTGACAACCCGCTTGTGTTTATCCCAAGTTTGCAAAAAGTGAAAACTAAAAAACACAAATGAAGTTTTTCTCTAAATTGGTTGTAAGCGTTGTGCTTAGCATCGTTGCGTCATCGTCATTGATTGTGTTTGCCTCTGGTGACTCGTCAACAAGTTCAACTTCGACGACTAGTACCACATCAACAATTGTGCCGACACCGACCGCGGCTGAAACTTCACTTTTGTATCCAGCACGTGCGCTGAGGTTTCCTGAATATACGCGCTTGAATCCGCCTTTGCTCCCCGCCAATTCTGGCGTCGGTCGAAGAATTGTTTATAAAAATGAATTGCAGTGGGTTTGGGTTGTGGATGCTAACAATAAAGTTCGTGAGGCGATGCCGGTCTCTGGTCGCCGTGGAGTGCCGAAGCCCGGCGAATATCAAGTCACCAGTCAGTCGCTGCGTTCTTACAGTTTGGATTTCGAGGGTGTTTGGTTCATCAACATGACACGATTTGCGATCGGGCCCGCCGGCGGAAATATTGGGTTTCACGAGATACCCGTAAAGAATGGCAAACCACTTCAGACTGAAGATCAACTCGGTTCATTTCAGGGCAGTGGATGTCTACGAATGGCGCCAGACGACGCAAAACTTATTTTCAATTTCGGAAAACCCGGCACCAAAGTTGTAGTCCTGCCTTGACTCTTGATGCCGCGATTTAGAAGCGGGCGAGTTCGGTTTTAAGTAAGTCGAGTCCGAGGTTGCCAAGATCAAGTGCATATGCATGCCACGCGCGTAAGTCAAAGTTTGCACCGTGTTTGCGCTTGGCGTCATCTCGTAATGAAGTCCATACGCGTTCACCGAGTTTGTAAGAAATCGCTTGTGCCGGCCAGCCGAGATAGCGGTTGATCTCTGATTTATTAAAAGCATCATCACTCGACGATCGTGCCGAAAGAAACTCAAGTGCCAATTCTGGTGTCCACGCTTCGCCGCCGTGCCACTTAGATTCTTTTGGAATTTTAAATTCGCAGTGCATACCGATGTCGACGACAATTCGTGCTGCTCGAAATGCTTGAGCGTACAAATAGCCAAGTCGATATTCGGGTTTGCCTAAGAAGCCGAGTTCATCCATTAGACGTTCTGCATAGAGCGCCCAACCTTCGCCATGACCGCTGACAAATTCGTTGCGTTGAAATCGCGAGAGTTTTTCTGAGTTGACCGTCGCCATACCAATCTGCAAATGATGACCAGGCACACCTTCGTGATACGCAGTTGTTGGTTCACTCCACAACGGAAACTTGGTTCGCCCGTTTGCTGGGTACCAGGTGCGACCAGGCCGAGACAGATCTTCGCTTGGTGATGTGTAATACATCGCGGCTGCACCGCCTGGTGGAGAGATCATTGCCTCGACTCGATGAATCTCTTTTGGAATATCAAAATGATTTTCGCGGATTAAAAACGACATTGCGTCATCCATTAAAGATTGCAACCATTCACGCAGATTTTCTTCGCCTTCGATGCTGTGACTAGGGTCTGTGTCAAGAAATTCGCGAACCTCGTTGAGTGTCGCGTTTGGATTAATCTCTTTTGCAGTTTTTATAAGTTCTGCGTCAAGCCGAGCTACTTCGGCAAAACCCCATTCATATGCTTCGCGGGCGTCGACGTTCATCCCCATAAATCTGCGACGGGCGAGTGCGTGGCGTCCTTCGCCAACGCCGTTGCGCGGGTCGGCAACTGCGGCATATGTCTCGCGCAAATAACTTGCAGTTTGAGCCATTGAGTTTGACGCTTCAACCGCAGCCTCGCGCAGTGCAGTCAGTGGCGCGCCATTCACAGCTGCTGCACTTTCGGCGAATTGCGTGAAGAAGCCAGGAGCATTCGGCGTGCCCGCCCAAGTTTCAAGTTGTTCGGCAACGACCAGTGCTTGACGGCGTGGAGCAACAGTTTTGCGTTCAACGCCAAGGCTCCAACTTTCACGCATGCCAGCAAACGCTTGCGGCACGGCACTCATTCGTTCGGCAATTGTCTGCCAGTTTTCTGCTGTCGCAGTTGGCATCAAATCAAAAATGCCGCGAGCAGAATCGACATCGCCTGCGATCACGCGAATTGATCGCAAATGTTCGCCCGCCTCGTATTCAAGAGTCGACATCTCGAGCGAGTTTCGCAAAACGCCTGCAGCCAACCGGTCGCGATCAGCCGTCGTGTCGAGTGTGTTCAGAGTTGCAAGAGTCGACCGCGTGACTTCGTTTCGCTCCGCGTGACCGCGAGGGCTGAAGTCGGTCATCTCATGATCATGACCTGCGATTCCTAATGCTGTTGCAAGACCTGGGTCAGTTGCGGCGAGTTGCTCAATATATTGATCTGAAAGTCGGTACACGGGTGAAAGTTGTTCGTTCGTTTGCGAATTAGTCATGGCTTTACCCTAGGCAGTTTTCATGTAATGCTCAAAGTGTGTCGAATCGACAACTTGCCTTAATTACTGGTGCTTCTTCGGGCATTGGTCGAGAGTTTGCGATGATGCTGGCAAAGAGTGGATACGACATCGTTGCAGTTGCGCGCCGCCGCGAACTTCTTGAGTCTTTAGCCAGTGAACTTCAAGTACTTGGAGCCCAGACGCGTGTTGTTGTTGCCGACTTGAGCACGGGTGCTGGTGTGCAAAGCGTCATTGATGCGGCGAGCGACTCAGATTTTCTTGTATTGAACGCGGGCATAACTCGTGCGGCGCGAGTCGGCACCACACCAAGCGACCAAATCGCAAAACTAAACACGCTGTTGGCGACTGGAGTCGTCGAAGTCTGCGAAGCAATCGTGCCCCGAATGGTTCAGCGCAAGAACGGAGAAGTTGTGATCGTCTCGAGCATTGCCGCGTTCACCCCGATGCCGAAATCGGCGCTTTATGCTGCGGCTAAAACTTATGTGATGTCTTACGGTCGAAGTTTGAATTTAGAAGTTCGCGGTTCTGGTGTGCGAGTTTGTGTTGTTTGCCCAGGGTATGTGCGAACCGAGTTGCATCAGCATGCTGGACTCGCACATTTACGCCAGCGAGTGCCGAAGTGGCTGTGGATTAATTCTCACGATGTTGTGCGCGCGGCGTTAAGTGGATTGCGCAAAAACAAAAGCGTCGTCCTGCCGGGTCTTGTTTATCGTTTGGCTAGACCGTTTCTTGGCTCAAGAGCCGTACAAGCAATTTGGCAAAGCACCACTAAACGCAACTAATTAGTTGATTTGTCACGCAGGTGGCGACCGACATAGGCGATAACGATTTCGTTTGTTTTTATGTCGTGATAAAAATGAATTCGTGCGTCGCCGCAGCGAATATGTGGCTTGGCTAGGACATTTTCACCCTTCCACTCAATTGCATAATCTTGTGCGTATCGATGCTCGGCTTGGTCGCTAATCGACGCGGCAAAATTGCTGAGTTGTTGATTGCAATAAATATTAAAAACATTTGGAGCAAAATCACCGCGTTGCAATCTTGCCGCAAGATTATTTAGTTCTACCAAGTTTGAGTAAATTCGCCTGATGAAAAATAATATTCGGTAAGTTTTTTTGGGCAAACGCAACTGCATCTGAAACACGATCTAGATAACTCTTATCGTCTTCCATCATCAAGAAAGTTGCTAGTTGTGAATAAGCGCGATCTCGCTCTTCGGTTTTTTGCGCACTGAGCATGTCTGTCAGAGTTGCATTTTCAAGAAGGCTTGCATTCTCTTCGAGTAATTCTTTGACAGTATTATTCAGTTCGATATTTTCTTGCTGTAGCCCCGACTGCGGTGAGGGCACGGCTGTTTTCGGCGCCTGTTGAGTTTTCTCCACTTGCACAATTTTGCGCGACTGCGATAAAACAAGAGTTGCAAGTGAGCCAACCGACGCGGCGATTAATTGATTAACAACTTCGTCGTCGTCTTGTTGATGAAACTTTTCAGGTGCGGCGCCACGTGGCCAAATGATAGTTATCCAACCTGAACCAATAACTGTTGCGCCGTATAAGTTAGTGAACGCTTCATCAGCCACATGTGATGAAACATGGGCTAGGTGAGCAATTCCGGCTAATTGCTTCGCAGTCACAGAACTAGTGATGGCCGCAGGTTTACCTACGATCACTTCAATCAAAATTGGCAATCGCCGACTTGGCGCTTCGGCAAACGCGGCGAGCGATTGGCCGCTCAATTGATCGTTAGCGATAGTGATTTCTGCATCAATTATTTTTTCGGCATCGCGAACTTTAAATAACTTAACGATCTCAAGAATCAATTTGTTAAGTCGTGGTTCTGGTCGGTCAATTGTGCGTCGTGGTAAAAGAGCAGATTTTGTTGGGCGCAAAGTGCGACGGAGATCAAAGTACAACTCATTTTTTGAAGTAATAAGAGTCACTGTCGTGCCACGGGCTGCGGCTTGCTTACTATCTTGCTCGAGCACATCCACGCGAAAAATCGGGTCATTCGGACTGTGGCGAATATTGACAGGCGTCGAGTTGGTGCGTTTTTCGTGCGGATGCACTTCGTCAAGCCAACGAAACACGGCATCAATCGCAGCCTGACGTAAATCTTTATTTGGCGTCGCGATTGAGAATCCGTACGTCGTGATCACACCTTGAACGCTAGCAATAGACGATTACTTGATTGACTCGCGGACTACTCTAAATGGGTGACTAGTAGCAGAATCGTCGGAATTCTTGCGACAATGTTGTCAGTCTCGTTCATTTGGCCGCAAGTGTTTCGCGTGTTCATCAAGAACTCGACCGAAGGATTAGTACCGGGTTCGTTTTTGCAAGGCTGTTGTGGTTCTTTGCTGTGGACGATTTATGGACTCAGTAAACCAGATCCACAACTGATTTTTGCGAATGCCAATATTGTGATTGCAATTTTGTTGATTTTATTTGTGTGTGTTAAACACAAAAAAATTGTCTGGTGGATCCCCGCATTGACGATAAGTTCGACTTTGATTTTGGGTTTAATTGCGGCTAATTATTCGCTTGCCGTAATGGGATGGGTGACTATTGCGATTGGCACTCCTGCGATAATTCCTCAAGTTGTTCGCGTGTATCGCACCGAGCATCTATACGGTGTTTCAACAACAACGCACGGTTTATTATTCGCTTGTTGTATCGGCTGGTTTAGTTATGGCGCAATGATCGGGGATTGGTTTGTCGCGTTACCGAACATTGTAGGTATCTCTGGTGCTCTCTATATTTGGGTTCGCGCCACAAAATCACACGAAAAATTCACCGTCCCCGACGAACTCAAAACTAAAACTAATTAAGTTTTAAAGTCGTTGAGACTTCGCCGCAACGCGGGTGGCGAACTATGAGCGCAACTTCGGTGCCACGGCTTGCGCGCACGACCCACGAATGCATAACTCGATCAGGCGTGCCATCAGACATCGCGCCGCCGTTCAACAAAAACATCGCTCGACCCGACAACTGCCCAACCTTGGCACGGGCCTCACAACTAATTGTTGTTGCACCAGAAATCTCGACCGTGACCGGCAAAACTAATTTATGATCGCGAGCAAGTCTCGTGACTTCGGTGCTCAGCCAGCCGGTGTTAGCAACTCCGAGTTCAATACGCCAAACGTCATCGCCTAACGATTCGGCTTTTGTGTGTTTGATCTCAAGACGTGGTGACGCCATTGCTTGATACACAGCAACCTCGGCATGGTTCGCAATTTCAGCACGCAATTTTGATGACGGCGCGTTTGTCCAAATTCGAAATGCATCTGCTCCGCCAAGTTCAACTTTGCCAAGTTGTGGGTGATCAAATTTGTACCAGTTGACGTAACTATTAGGTGCATGAGTGTCTGACCATTTGCACACGGCGAGATCTTGTTCAACAGTTGGCCCGATATACCAAACATCCGTGCTTGAGTGCTCACCAGTTGCGTGAAACACGGCATCCCAGAATTCTGTTGTCCACGAATACACACCGAGATGGTCGTACGCCCAGTCATCGCCGGCGCCACCCATCACCGAAGATTTATCCCATGTCAGATCTTCAAAGACCGAATGCACAGGATAAGTCGTTAGCGGTGTCGAATGTTTGCCGAACTCTTTGAAAAAAAACAAATCAACCGGTGGCAACTTTGAATCACTCTTGCTACTACTTGGTCGCAACATAAAACCACCCGCAGTATGAAACGCGTTGTAGCCGCAAACATTTGGTCGCGCCTTCACCGCGCGCACGAGTGAGTCAACTTCTGGTTCAGAGAGCGGATGATCACCCGAGCCGAGCACATTCACACCCCAACCTGCAGGGAAGTTTCTGTTCAAGTCAAGACCAGCCGGGTCGCGCGGTTGATCAATCGTGAAGCCGTCGTAATTTTCAATCAAGCCTTCTTGAATTAATCTGTAACGCGTCTTGCCTTTGGGCGCTCCGAGTGGGCCGACGGGCACCATCACGCGAGATTCTTGCTCGTGTTCAATCCATCCACCATCAGGGTCAGCAATTCGCATTGTTAAAATTTTTCCGTCGCCGTCGATATCTTGCGGATGAAGACCCGGCCACAAATGGCCATCGCGCCACGGCCAAGCTCGCACACTTGAGCGGTGATACAGCGGCTTATCAGCGAGTGCATCTTCAACACCATCGGGGTTGACGCGAGGTGCAATATAAAAAGTTCGCGTGCGAAGTGCGTCGACAACTGTTTCGTCGTGAGCATCAAATTTTTCTACAAGATCTTGAATGATGTATAGCGCCGCTGCACCACCCGTTACTTCGGTTGCATGAATGTTGGCGTCGATCCAATGTGCTGGTTTTGTATTGTGTGCGCCAGTCGTCGTGTCGGTGATTGTGGCAAGCATTACATCGCGACCGAGATGTGACTTGCCATACGACTCAACGCTGATAAGTTTCGGATACTTCGCAGCAATTGCAGTTAGCCACGCCACCATTTCGTCATATCGCAAGAACCGATCAAACTCATATCCGTTAATAGTCATGCCTCAAAACTAGTGCGAGACTAAGTCGCGGCATAAATAGCGAGTAATATTTTCGTGATGTCAAACATACAAAACAGTGAAGTTTCGCCTGATCTTGCAGCATCTTCTGCAGCGAAACCTGAGCGAATGCTTGATGGGTTTCCGTGGGTCAGTGCAATCGTTCTGTACACCTTGTCATGGGGCTGGTCACTTCTTCGCCCCAACACGCTCTACTCGGACGACTGGTCTGAAATTTTTAAACAAAAACCAAGTTATACCCATTCAGTTGCAACCTTTGTTGCGTTCTTCGTTGCTGGTTTGTGGTGCTTTGGAATTTTGAAAACCATGACATTCATCAGAGGCAACCAATTAAACATAATTCTTTTAATTTATTTAGTGGTTCCAGTAAATCATGCGCGTATTGCGAGGATCTGTTTTGACTATACGTCGTCGTATTTTCTTTTCTATTTAGGTTGGTTCGTAATGGTGCACTACAAGTCGTTAAAAGGTTTCACCATGGCTTGTGTAATTTTGTTTTTGAGCTTTAAGACTCATAGTTTTTTGTTCTTTGTGTTGTTGCCGTTTTTGCATTTTGCTTGGTTGAATAAAACCGAGTTTCTAGATTTCAAGAAATTGAATCGCCGACATCTGCA